>DASTRU010000169.1:0-6159 GCA_035761045.1 Burkholderiaceae bacterium
CTGTGCGTGCTTGACGGCTTGATGCAATCGATTGATGAACGACGATCGATGCGGCCGTTGCGATACGCCATCGTCCGCGAACCCACGGGCTAAATCGGTGTTTTCGATCATGCCTAAATTCGCGGCGCGAGCACTCGCGTCGCCGGAGTGCTCCGCGAGCCAGGCAACACGTTCCAGAGCGCTGTCGTTATCCATAGAAGTGCGACCTAGCAATCAAGCGGAGCAACTATGCCAATAGCATGACGAAGCCCACGTTAACCACACTCATCCACATCGGCAACCCTAAGACGGATAGTGTTTGATCTAAATCAACACCTAGGTCGAGACTGTCGAAACAGAAACCGCTTTAAGGTCACGAGTATGAATATTGGTGAAGCTTCCGCGCTGTCGGGCGTGTCGGTGAAGATGGTGCGGTATTACGAAACGCTTGGGTTGCTGCCCGCGATATCGAGAACGCACACGGGCTATCGGCAATACGGCGAACGGGAGGTGCATACGCTGCGCTTCATTCGCCGAGCGCGCGATCTCGGTTTTCAAATGAATGAGATCGCGGAGTTACTAAAGCTTTGGCAAAACCGACGGCGCGCGAGCGAGCATGTCAAACGCATCGCGCTACGTCATGTGCGGGATCTGGATCGTCGTATCGCGGAAATGATGGCGATGCGTAATGCGCTTGAACATCTCGCTAGCGCATGCCATGGCGATGAACGGCCCGAATGCCCGATTCTCGACGATCTCGCGATGAACATTCGGGCCGAAGATGCTTCGCCTTGATCAACCGCCTCGATGCATCACGCGGCTTGCCGCAATGCTTTCGCCGCCGACACCATGTTGGCGAGCGCGGGAATGACTTCGGCCCATTGCCGTGTCTTGAGTCCGCAGTCGGGGTTGACCCAAAGTCGTTGCGCGGGAACGCGCTCGGCGGCTTTCTTCATGAGCTGAACGATGTCCTCGCTTGACGGAATATTGGGCGAGTGAATGTCGTACACACCGGGACCGATTTCATTTGGATATCTAAAGTGTTTGAAGGCGTCGAGTAACTCCATATCCGAGCGCGAGGTTTCGATGGTGATGACATCGGCGTCCATCGCGGCGATCGATTCGATGATGTCGTTGAATTCCGAGTAACACATATGCGTATGGATTTGCGTCTCGTCGCGCACGCCATTCGCGGCGATTCGAAACGATTCAACCGCCCAGTCCAAATAGTCTTTCCATTCCGACTTGCGCAGCGGTAATCCTTCGCGCAACGCGGCCTCGTCGATCTGAATCACGCGCACACCCGCCTGTTCCAAATCCAATACCTCGTGGCGGATGGCGAGCGCGAGTTGAAAGCACGAGACCGAACGTGGTTGATCGTCACGCACGAACGACCAATTAAGCATCGTCACCGGCCCGGTCAACATGCCTTTCATCGGCCGCTGCGTGAGCGATTGCGCGTATTGCGTCCATTCCACCGTCATGGGCTTCGGGCGACGGATGTCGCCAAAAAGAATGGGCGGCTTCACGCAACGCGAGCCATACGACTGCACCCACCCAAATTGGCTAAACGCGTAGCCTTCAAGCTGCTCGCCGAAGTACTCGACCATGTCGTTGCGCTCCGCCTCGCCATGCACGAGTACATCCAGACCAAGCGCTTCTTGCTCGCGCACGCTACGCTCGATTTCGGCGCGCATGGCGGCGCGATACTGCGCGCCGTCCAATCGTCCAGCCTTGAACTCGCTACGCGCATGTCGAATCTCGGCGGTTTGTGGAAACGAACCGATGGTGGTGGTTGGATACGTTGGCAGCTTCAACACCGCCGCTTGCTTGACGGCGCGATGCGCGTACGCGCTTCTTCGTTGACCGAGCGACGCGTTAAGCGTGGCGAGCGCGGCCTTGACCGTGGCGTTATTCACGCGCGGAGAACGACGGCGCGCGTTGATGGCGACTTGATTGGCGGCGAGCTCGGCATGCACGACATGCCGGCCGTATTTCAACGCATTGGCCAAGACCTGCAGCTCGTCCAGCTTTTGCAAGGCGAACGCAAGCCATGACTTCACGTCCTCGTCGAGCTGATGCTCGATGCTTAAATCGATAGGCACGTGCAGCAACGAGCACGAGGGCGCGATCCATAAACGATCACCCAAGCGCTCGCTCAACGGCTCCAACCAATCGAGCGTGGCATTCAAGTCGGTCTTCCAAATATTGCGACCGTTAATCACGCCAAGCGACAGGACTTTCAATGGCGACAGCAGGTTGAGCAACGGCTTGATGTCGTCGTGCCCGTTAATGGCATCGATATGCAAGCCGGCGACGGGTAAATTCGCCACCAAATATTGGTTCTCGCCAAGACGGCCGAAATACGTCGTTAGCAGCAACTTCACGCGGCTCGTCTTTAGATGGTGGTAGGCCTCGTGAAAGGCATGCTGCCAATCGGCATCCAGCTCGGTGGCAAGAAGCGGCTCGTCGATTTGCACCCACTGCACGCCATGATCCGCGAGCGTTTCCAATAGCGCCGCATACACGGGCAAAAGCCGAGCAAGCAACGCGAGCTTGCTTGAATCGTCCTTTGCCTTGCCAAGCGCGAGGTACGTCACCGGGCCGACGATGACTGGCTTTGGATTCACGCCCAGCGCGCGGGCCTCGGCCAACTGCTTAATCAAACGCGACGCATCGAGTTTGAATTGCGTCGCGGCGTTGAACTCGGGGACGATGTAGTGGTAGTTGGTATCGAACCACTTCGTCATCTCGCCGGCCGCGATGGGCTTGCAACAATCGGCGTGCGAGTCATCAGCGTGCGCCGAGCGACCTCGCGCGATGCGAAAGTAATTGTCCAACGCGTCGCCATGAAATCCTTGAGCACGCTCGGGCAAATTGCCTAAGGTAAAGCTCATATCCAGCATGTGATCGTAAAAAGCGAAGTCGCCCACCGGCACGAAATCCATACCTGCTTGATACGACCAATGACGCTTTCGTAACTCGGCGCCAAGACTTTCAAGTTGCTCGCGCGAGGACTGGCCCTTCCAATAAGACTCCAGTCCAAACTTCAATTCGCGGCGCGCGCCAATGCGCGGGAAACCGGGGGTATGCGTTGTCGTCATCACGGTCCTAATTCAAATAATCGGCGCTTAGATTAGGAACGGTGACCCATGAAGTAAAATGGTATTACTTCAATCATCAATGAATAATGTTCATACATGCTCGAACGCAGCCATCTCGCGATCGTTCAAGAAGTGGATAGGCAAGGATCGTTAACCGCCGCGGCTGGCGTGCTTTGCCTTACCCAATCGGCCTTAAGTCACTCGATGAAGAAGTTGGAGCAGCAGTTAGGCACCGATATTTGGTTGCGCGAGGGGCGCAATCTTCGATTGACCCAGGCCGGTCAATATCTTCTAGCGGTCGCCAATCGTGTTTTGCCCATGCTTAATTTGGCGGAAGAGCAACTCAAACAGTACGCGCAAGGCGAGCGCGGCACCTTGCGTATCGGTATGGAGTGCCACCCGTGTTATCGCTGGCTGTTGAACGTCGTGTCGCCTTACCTCAACGCATGGCCGGATGTCGATGTCGACGTAAAACAAAAATTTCAGTTTGGCGGCATTGGCGCTTTATTCAGTCACGAGATCGACATCCTCGTGACGCCCGATCCGCTGCACAAAAACGGCTTGCACTTCGAGCCGGTGTTTGACTACGAGCAAGTGTTGGTGGTGGCGAAGGATCACGCGCTCGCTCAAGCACCGTTCGTGAAGCCGCGCCATTTGGTCGACGAAGTATTGATCACCTACCCCGTGCCGACCGACCGCCTTGATGTGTACACCCAATTCCTCATGCCGGCCGGTATCTCGCCACGTCGCCATAAAACCATCGAAACGACGGACATCATGATGCAGATGGTGTCGAGCGGTCGCGGCGTCGCCGCCCTACCGCGATGGCTGGCGCAGGAATACGCGAAGAAAATGCGCGTCGCGACGGTGCGCTTGGGACAACGAGGCATCGCAAAGCAAATATTTCTTGGAATTCGCGGCGCCGATGCCGACATTGACTACGTCAAGGCGTTTATCGAACTTGCTCGCGGATCGACAAACCGCTTTGCCTCGGCACCTCGGAATCATCGAATACGCGCGTCTCGCGCCGCTTGAATACCTAATGCCGATTGAATCAACGCAAGATGCGTGAAGCCTTGCGGATAGTTGCCGAGCAAACCTCCATTGGTGGGGTCGATCTCCTCGGACAACAACCCAAGATCGTTGGCGAATGCGCTGACATGCTCGAACATGGCGCATGCCTCGTCGAGACGGCCCAGCATGGCCAGGTTATCGACCAACCAATACGTGCAAATGGCGAACGTGCCTTCGCCGCGTGGTAGTCCGTCGTGGTTTTGGTAGCGATACACCAGCCCGCCGGACACCAATTGCTCGCGAATACGCTCGATGGTGGACACCATGCGAGGGTCGTTGGCGGGTAGAAAACCCACGATCGAAATAAGAAGCGCGCTCGCGTCCAATTCGCTGCTGTCGAATGCTTGGGTAAAGGCTTGAATCCTCGCGTCATAGCCGTGTTGCAAGATGGCGTTGCGAATCGCCTCGCGCTCGCGACGCCATACGCCAACGTCACCTTCAATTTCGCCTAATTCGGCCAAACGAACGGCTCGATCCAGCGCGACCCAGCACATCAGTTTCGACGACACATGATGTCGAGGCGCGCTGCGCGCTTCCCATAATCCTTGGTCGGGTGCGCGCCAATATTGGGCCGCCAAATCCGCGAGAAACCGCAGGGTGCGCGACAACGCCGCATCGGGTCGATGCTTCATGTACGTCAAGCACATATGGGCCGCGTCGAGTACATGTCCGTAGACATCGAGCTGCCGTTGCTCGACGGCGGCATTGCCTATGCGCACGGGCTTGGAATCGAGGTAACCCGACAAATGCGACAAGACGTGTTCGGGCAAGTCGTGCCGGCCATTAAGCCGGTACATGATGCGCGGCTGCATGCATTTGCCGTCGTCCTTGCATAACCGCGACAACCATTCGAAGAAATCCATGGCGGCGCGGTAGTAACCGATCGACATCAACGCATGCAGCACCAGCGCGGAATCTCGCAACCAGCAAAACCGGTAATCCCAATTACGCACGCCGCCAATGCATTCGGGCAACGAGGTAGTGGGCGCGGCGACGAGCGCGCCAGTGGGACCAAAGGTCAGCAGCTTGAGCACTCGCGCGCTTGCGCGCACCTGCGCTTCGTACGGACCTTCATACGTGCATTGCCGGTCCCATTCGAGCCAGTGCCCCAACGTTTCGTTAAGCAAGGCTTCGGGATCGTCGGCGGCTAACGCGGCGTTCCCAATCGTCGTGTTGGCATATGCAAGCGTGACCCAAATCGTGTCGCCGGCCTTTACGACGAAGCGCGCGCTGGCGGTCGAAGCCGTGTCGTCGAGCGTGAACGCAATAGCCGGCGGCACGCGTAACTCAACGCGCTCGCCACCGCTCGTGGCGACCACGCCCGCGGGCACACGCGACAGCCGCGCCGGTGCTCGCGCGAAATCAAAAGTCGGCTTTAAGACGATTTCAACCGCCATGCGGCCCGCAAGCCCTTCGATACGTCGCAACAAGCGATGGCACCGTGGTGTGT
The DNA here is from genome assembly GCA_035761045.1 of Burkholderiaceae bacterium. GTDB lineage: Bacteria > Pseudomonadota > Gammaproteobacteria > Burkholderiales > Burkholderiaceae_E > DASTRU01. The sequence continues at coordinate 5,608 of DASTRU010000169.1, forward strand.
CGACGTCCAAGCGGCTTTGCGCAAGACGCGGCGCATGCATGAAATCGGTAAGCCGCATTTGGGCATCGGCTGTTTGAAAACAGGTTTCGAGCACCGCGGTGCCATCCACGTAACGCCGCGTGTTCGTATGTTCGGATTGCGGGCCAATACGAAAGAAGCCACCTTGTCGCGCATCGAGCAACCGGCAAAACACCGCGCCGCTGTCGAAATGAGGCAGGCAACACCAATCGATCGACCCATCGCGGCCGACCAACGCGGCCGTATGGGTATTGCCGATCAATCCGTAGTCCGACAACGGGCGGTAGCCGCGATTGGGCGTCGATCGAAGCGTGGTCGTAAGCGTTTCGGGGCCATCCACTCGTTGCTCGTCGTATCAGTAAAAACACCAAAAATTTGTTCGACGCGTAGGCGCGCCGCATGGAATGCGGCTTAACGACGAGCAAGCCCGGTGCCCGTGCCACACGGGTGTGAACATGCGCGAGCGAGCACGTGCTTAAAACCTAAGCACGACATCCGTCTCCCTAGGGAAAACACATTTACCGCTGGGTTATT
>DASTRU010000170.1:0-3890 GCA_035761045.1 Burkholderiaceae bacterium
ATTCCCGTCACCACGCCGTTTTCATCGCGCACTGGCTCATAGATGAAATCAAGCAGCAGGTTTTCCCTGGGCGCGCCTGGCGTGCGTTGAATGCTGGCGGGCATGCCACGCGCGATGAACCGCTTGCCGGTTGAATAAACCCGATCAAGCAGATCAAAAAAACCTTGTCCCTCCAACTCGGGAAATACCTCTCGCACCGGCCGATCGATGAAGTTGCGATCCCCGAAAACTTGAATCAACGCGTGATTGACAAATACGAAGCGATGGTCAGGTTGTTCGAGAATGCAAATAAAGCTCGGCGCTTGCTCGAATAAACGCCGTTCGCGAGCAATCTCCCCAGTCAGGCGCTGCTCGGCCAGCACCTTATCGGTGGTTTCCGTGCACAAGACGATGACGCCGCCCACGCCGTTCGGCGCGGATTCGTCGTCGATCGGCCCGTAGCTGTATGTCCAGTACGCTTCTTCCCGACGACCGTTGCGGGTAATTGGTACTAATTGGTTTTCGTGCCACGTGGCTTCGCCGCCGCGCATGACGAGATCGATTTGCGGCGCGATGAGATCCCACGTTTCCGGCCACGCGTCGCGGCCGCGCATTCCCAAAATGGACGGGTGCTGTTCCGGTCCTAAGTACTGTCGGTACGCGTCGTTATAAAAACAAATGTGCTCCGGTCCCCAAAACACGAATACCGGATGCTGGGTCGTTAGCAATAAGCGCAGCGTGGTGCGTAACGCGGCTGGCCAATCGCGCGGAGAACCGAGTGTCGTAGACAACCAGTCGAACGCGCGAATAAGCGCGCCCATTTCTCCGCCACCGTTTAAAAACCTAAGTTCCGATTGCGTGGAATACGTTGAAGGCACTTGCCGCTCTCCGCGAAACAAGCGCCACGATACGCGCGTTTTAACAATCGCGTACGACCGATTCCATCGCGAGTAAGTGATTGGTGAATCCCTTAGTCGTTTCGCACCGCCAAGCGGCCCACAGCCGCGGGCCGCGTTGCGCGTCGAAATGGCTGTCAGGTTCCAGCGCGAGCCAATTACGCGCCGGCATGATGCGCTGTGAATGATTAGGAAACGGCATCATTTGCGCGGTGTAATCCGCGCCGATCGCCTGAACGTCTTCCGCTTTTTTGTTTAGATAAAACAAAAACATTCGCTCCACCGGGCCCGATGGCGGTGGATGCACGACGGCGGAAGCGGTGAGTTGCTCGATGCGCAGTGATCGTGCCTCGGGCGAAGCGTCATGTCGCGTCACGCCACCCCAAGCGGCAACATGCACATCGCCAGACACGATCTGCACGCGCACGCGCTGCTCGCTCGCGACCTTGGTCAACAATTGAACCAACCGAAGACGCGACGCTTCGTGATCGTCGTGCGACCAATGGTCGCGGATGTCGTCGGCGCTGCTATCGAGAACATGGTCTTGGCCAAATACGTCGAACAACCCTTCGGCCAACGGCATTTTGGGATGCGCCACTGGCACCGACGACAGCACCACGACATGTCTCGTTTGGGCGTTCGTTTTAGAAATGTCGTTCATCCAGCGCTCCATCGCGCGCCACGATGATTCACTTAGGATTTGCGTGCGCGAACGCTCGGTGCGTAAGTCGGCCGAGTAAAGGGCGAGCGGGCCGATCGAGTAAGCCTGTGAGAACCCAGGTTGCTCGTTCACCATCGGCAACGCCAATGCGTCGGCCGCGAGATGCGCATGCCAATCGATGGACTCGAAGCGCGGTGCGTCGATCAACACATTCGTGCTTACGCGCGACCTAAGTTCGGGCAACGCACTCAATGCATGCTGCATTTGAAACACCCAAAACGCCGCGCGCGCATGTTTAAAGATGGTTTGCGCAAGCGGGCATTGCTGCATCTCGGGCGTATACGATCCCCAACCGTCGAAAATATCGTGGTCGTCCCACATCATGACCGTGGGAATGCAGGCCAAGGCGTCGGCGCACCCTAAGCCGCGCTTGGATGCGCTTCCATTCCAATACCCCAACTTAGACGGCAGCCACCGTTCGCAATACGTATCGAAGTAGTACTTCGCGATTCTTCTGTCGAGCGCGGCGGAAACTGAAAACGCTAATTGATCCTTCCGCGACAGCTTGACCCATTGCTTGCACTCCTCGATGTCGTCCCAAATCGAGTCGAAGTAAATCTGGTCTCCACCCATGAGCAACACATGAAAGCGTTGAAACTCACGGCCGCGCGATTGCTCCAGATGCCAAAGCTGTTCCTTGTCGATGCGATAGTCGTCCGGGTGAAATGCCTGATCGTGATTGCGCAATAAGTCTTCCCACACCGCGTTGGCCGGTTGCACGAGCTTGCGCATCAAGCTCGGATCGGAATATCCATTGCACGATACGTACGCCATGCGTGGACTAAGCGTTTTCGCTGGCACGGTAAATTGCCAGCGCGCGCTGTCATCGGGTAAGGCGTACGTCACGCGCCGCTCGGCGTCTTGCAACGTGACCGATAAGTCGTAACGCACGATGCGCGTATCGGCGTTTTCAAACAGCGTGACGGGCGGCGTGGTAGGCGTGCCGTCAAGCAAGAGGTTGAACGGCGCGGTGTCGGTGGGTATGCCGAGCAAAGCGGTGACTTTCCATCGCGGTGCTTGCGGCGACGAAAGATCCACGCCACGAAACGACAAGACTGGACCTACCTTGAACTTAGGCATGAGGGATTCCCTTTGTTGGATTTGTTGGGGGGCGCAGTGGTAATGCTATTTAACTAACGCGTGCGACTTAACGTCGTGTGAGTTGGCAACCATGGGAAAACTGCCAGAACGATGGATATGAGTACTCATGACATACCAATAATTCATACTAGACACGGCGCGCATGAATCTAATCAAGCCCTTGGAAACGTAGTGCCTAGCCGTTGCGATTGATGGTAAGGTTGTGGCGCGACTAATGCGCGAGCTTGTCTAACGACTTGATTCGATCAAAACAACGTTTGAGCTCGCGCGGCATTCATAAAACAAGCCGGATGCAATGCGCGGTTCTCAGCAAAGCGCATCGCATCTCATCCACGCCCGGACTGCCGTCATGATGTCGATCTCGAATCTTTTTTGCTGTTTGCCTTTCGCCCGCCGCCCCGACACAAAAAGTTTTGACGCCGCGATCGAGCACTACCTTCCTAGCGATCCGGCGGTTACCCAGAAAAGCGCGAAGCCAGCGCCTAATCGCACGATGCTCGAACGCGTCGAGCGCTTGCTTGACCATAAGCTGCGCTTGAAAAGTCCGGACGGTAAAACCGGTCTTTCGTTTGTTCAACGTAATAGACGACTGAGCGACGGACAGTTTAAGAAGCCGGAGGGAGAGGAAGAATTCATGGTGCGCGTTCCTCGGGAACGCGTCTCGCGTGGCTCGAATCAAACGCCCGACTATTGGGTGCCGCGTTCCGAGACCGAGACCAAACTGCATGTTGTATTGCAACGCCGTATCGAAGTTTACGAGGGGCGGTTCAATGCTTTTAAGAAAGCGATAAGTCTTTGTAAAAATAAATTTTTCAAGCAACGCTCGAATGATGCCGCTGAGCTAAGGCACATACTGCAATTAGATGGCGAACGTTTGCGTGAAACGCAAACCCCCCTCGCGCGCCGCGGGAACGGGAATAACGCTCCATTGCTCCAACCGCTTCTTAACCCCGGTGACCGTGAAGGGGCGAGTCAGCCGCAATCGCCACGCTCGCCGTTTTCCAGGCAAGCTAGCTTCGTAGCGCATGAGCCGCTCCTTCAGCGGCCTAGTTCACCGGCGTCGACCGTATCCGCCGAAAGCAACGAGGTGCCTGTCGCCGTGGTGGTGGAAGAGATAAAGGATGAAATGGCGGACGTTAAGCCGCCAGTGCCAGGTGGCGTATTCCTCGGCTGTCAGCTCACCCCCACTGCCG
>DASTRU010000171.1:0-4540 GCA_035761045.1 Burkholderiaceae bacterium
GCATTTGTCGTTCTCGCAAGTGCTCGATGTGTATGGCTTTCGGGTCGTGGTGCGCACGTTGCCGCAGTGTTATCTCGCGCTTGGCACCTTGCACGGATTGTTTAAGCCGGTACCGGGCAAGTTCAAGGATTACATCGCGATTCCTAAGGTTAACGGTTATCAATCGCTACATACGACCTTGATTGGTCCATTCGGTACGCCCGTTGAATTTCAAATTCGTACCGAGGAAATGCACCGCGTGGCCGAAAGCGGCGTCGCGGCGCATTGGCTTTACAAGATCGACGACGCGAGCTTGAACGACCTTCAACAACGCACGCATAGCTGGATGCAATCGTTGGTGGAGATGCAGCATCAGTCGGGCGACGCGGCCGAGTTTCTCGAGCACGTCAAGATCGATCTCTTTCCCGACGCGGTGTATGTGTTCACGCCAAAGTCGCGCATCGTGTCCTTGCCGCGTGGCGCGACGGCGGTGGACTTTGCTTATCAAATCCATACCGACGTTGGTAATCGCGCGATTGGCGCGCGCGTCAATGGCGTGACGGTGCCATTGCGTAGCGCGCTCAAGAGCGGCGATATCGTCGAGATCACGACCGCGCCGCACTCCAAGCCCAATCCCAATTGGCTGACGTTCGTTCATACCGCCAAGGCGCGCGCGGAAATTCGCCATGCGTTGCGTACCACTGGCCTGCCCGAATCCATCGCCTTAGGCGAGCAATTGTTGCGACAAGCCTCGGTGGCGCTTGGGATCGCGTGGGGAAAGGTCGAGCCGGCCGTATGGGAACGCATGATGCGCGAGACCGGCACGCATAGTCGCGACGAATTGTTGGCCGATATTGGCCTTGGGCGCCGCATTGCCGCCGTCGTCGCGCGACGCATGCTCGCCGCGCTCGAAGGCACGCCCGCGCACGGCGAGGCGTTAGCCGCCGCAAGCCGCGCCCCGGTGGGCCAAAGCGTCATCATTCACGGCACCGAGGGCATGGCCGTGCAACTGGCGAAGTGTTGTTGTCCGATTCCGGGGGACCAGATCGCCGGCCATTTGCGCAAAGGCAGCGGTTTGATGATTCACACCACCGAGTGCGCGACCGCGCGTCGTCTGCGCGCGAAGGACCCCGAGCGCTGGTTGGACGACGTGGCGTGGGCCGACGACGACATGCAACGCGTATTCGATGCGCGCGTGCTCATCACCGCGCGCAATGAACGTGGCGTGCTGGGCCACGTGGCCGCCGAAATTACGCGAAGCGAATCGAATATCGCGAAGATTTCATCGCAAGACGAACCAGAGACCGGCTTGGTCGAGCTCGATATCGTTGTGCAAGTGTCCGGTCGCGTGCATCTCGCCTCGGTGATGCGTCACGTCAAGCATCTGCCCGCCGTCGTGCGCATTCAACGCGTCAAAGGTTAGTCACGCCGCATCGCCATGCGGATAACGAATTTCGATGACCTCGATGTCTTCGACGCCCAATGGCGTGCGAAGCGCGACTACATCGCCCTCTCGCGCTTTCAATAACGCGCGCGCGATCGGCGATATCCAACTCACATAGCCGTGCGCGGGGTCGACTTCATCCATGCCGACGATGGTGACCGTGCGCGTTTCCCCTTTGGAATCCACGTACGTCACGGTCGCGCCGAAAAACACTTGATCGATGTTGTCTTGTCGCGCTGGGTCGACCACCTCGGCGATATCCAGCCGCTTGGTGAGAAAACGAATGCGCCGGTCAATTTCACGCAGGCGCTTCTTGCCGTAGATGTAATCGCCATTCTCGGAACGATCGCCGTTGCTCGCGGCCCAAGACACGGTGCGCACGACTTCGGGCCGCTCAACGTCGATCAAATGCAACAGCTCGGCCTTGAGTCGTGCGTGACCCGCAGGCGTGATGTAGTTTTTCGCGCCCTTGGGCAAGGGCGTGTCGCCGTCGTCGGGCTCGTCGTCCTCGACATCGACTTCTTTAACGAATGCTTTATTCATGACCGGTATCCTACGCGCGTGAAACGCATCTACTTCGACACTGAATTTTTAGAAGACGGCCGCACGATTGAATTGTTATCGATCGGGCTCGTCGACGATACCGGGGCCACGTACTACGCCATCAACGCCGAGTGCGATACCGCGCGCGCCAACGATTGGGTCAAGGCGCATGTATTGCCGGTGTTGCAAACACCTCCTGGCCCTTCGCTTACGCGCGACGAAATTCGCCGCGACGTGCTGCGCTTTTGTGGCGATGGCACCGCGAAGACGGGCGGCTCGATCGAGTTTTGGACATACAACGGTCAATTCGATTGGGTCGTGCTCAATCAATTGTTCGGGCCGATGGGTACGTTTCCCGCGCACTGGCCAAGCTATTGCATGGATCTGAAACAATGGCGCGACCAACTGCGCGCCGAAGGCAAGAAACCAAAATTGCCGAAGCAAACCACGCCCGCGCACCACGCGTTGAACGACGCGCTATGGCTGCGCGACGCGTGGCACGTGTTCCTAGCGCTTGCGGCCGCTAGCGATCACACCACGCCTTAGGCGATGCCGGGATTGCCGCGCACGCCTATCAGCATCGGTTGGTTGAGAACCGGCGCTTTCAAGCGCGGCTGCGTCTTGAGGTACGCCTCCACCACATCCCAAACCGGTGGATGTCCGGCGGCGCGGGCCTCCTCGGCCACTGGGGCCCAACCGGCCACGACATAACGTTTGCTTGCGTCCATGGGCTTGCCATGTAAACGCATGTCGAAAATGCGCGCGCCTATTTTCGCGTTGGGATCGCATCGATACGTCATGCCGCCAACCCGCACCATGTCCCCGCCTTGTTGGTAGTAAGGGTCGGGATTAAATAAGTTGTCGGCCACGTCTTCGAGAATGTTCTTGATCGACTCGCCCGTTAACTCGGTGCGCGTGGCATGGGGATACGTGATGGCGGTTTGATCCATCACATGCTCGCGCGTGATGGTCGAGTTGGGCAGCAGCGTCGTTCCCCAGCGAAATCCAGGCGAGAACGCGATGTCGGCGTCGCGAACTTGCATTAACGCGTCGAGAATGACTTGGTCCCACGTGCCGTTGAAATTGCCGCGCCGGTAAAGCAGGCCTTCGGTGACGGCCAGCGGTTCGGTCAATCGATGCGCGAACGGCGCGCGAACGCGTTCAATCAAGGCGCTCATCCGCGCATCGGGCGTTAGCGCGTTCGCGAACACGGGGAGCAAGGTGTAGCGCATATCTTTTAGGCGACCCTGCCGAATATCCATGTCGAGCACGCCTAAAAACTTACCGTGGCTCCCTGCGTTCGTGACGAGCGTGCCGCCGCTTGCATTAGGAACACGCACGGGAAGCGGCACCCCGTCGTGCGTATGGCCGCCGAGAATGACGTCGATGCCCGCAACACGACGCGCGAGTTTTAAGTCAACGTCCATCCCGTTGTGCGACAACAGCACGACCGCTTGCGCTCCTTTGTCACGCACGTCTTGAACGACCGAACGCAATGCATCTTCTTGAATGCCGAATGTCCATTCGGGCGTGAAGTAACGGGGGTTGGCGATCGGCGTATACGGAAACGCTTGGCCGATGATGGCGATAGTCGCGCCATTGATCTCGCGCATGGTGTAAGCGGGGAATACATCGTCGCCAAAATCCGCCGTCTTCACGTTTTGCGCGAGCACGTCAATTTGGCCTTTGAAGTCGTGCTCGATTACGTGCTTCACACGCTCGGCACCATAGGTGAATTCCCAGTGCATCGTCATCACGTCGACGCCCAGTTCCTTGCACGCGTCGATCATGTCTTGGCCTTGCGTCCATAACGCCGTGGCGGAACCTTGCCAACTATCGCCACCGTCGAGCAAAAAGGCGTTCGGACGATCGCCCTTCAAACGTTTGATAAGCGTGGCGAGATGCGCGAAACCACCAACCTTGCCGTACGTTCTCGCGGCCGCCACGTAGTCCAAATGCGCAAAGGCATGCGCACGCGGCGAACCAGGCGTAATGCCGGCGTGCCTTAGCAATGCTTCGCCGACCAAGTGTGGCGGCTTACCCGTGGCATCGGCAATACCTAAATTGACATTGGGTTCGCGAAAGTAAATTGGAAGTAATTGCGCATGACAATCGGTGAAGTGCAAGAGATGCACATTGCCAAAACGCGGTAAGTCGTACAGTGCATCAAGTCGAGTCGCCGAAGCGACGCCCGAAGCCATTGGCAAACCAGCGGCGGCCGCCGCGGCTAATACTTCTAAAAACTCGCGACGCCGCATAAGACGCTAAAGGTTATTGATTAACGGGTGACGCCGGATCAAGCAGCAAGGCCATGACGTGGCGCAACTGCTCTTGGGTAAGAATGCCCGCGTCGCCAAAGCGCGGCATTTGCGAGCACGCGTTGTAGCCATGCGCGTTCCACACCTTTGCCCAGGTGTATTTCAAAATCGGCTCACTCGTCCCGCGTAACTTGCCGTATTGATAAAGACTTGGGCCGATGTTGCCGTAGGCCAATTCGGCTTTCGCGAGTTGATGGCAGGCATAGCAATTTCCGCCATTCACCGTGCTTGCGGTATCGCTAAATTGCAGACCCAC
>DASTRU010000172.1:0-8653 GCA_035761045.1 Burkholderiaceae bacterium
AGTAATATTGTTTGTTTAATCGTAAGGAGTAAGACGGCGGATTTTGAATCCAATTACGGCGGAATGAGGCGGACGGTTGAAACTTTGTCGCATGGCCTCATATCCAACGGGTTATCGAGGTCTTCACGGCCATGAAAGGACGGTCAGGATGAACATGATCTACAACAGCCCTAATTACTGCGTGGTGGAGTTCGCGGCCCCGGACGAGAGTGACACTCGTTCAAGCGCCGAGGCTCAAGTCCAGGCGGCATTTAATGGTGGGTACGAGATCGTCGACAAAATGGGCCGGCGCGAGATTTTCCTCGACGGCTTGTTGGCCGAGTCGTTTCGCGAGCGCGTCAACGCGTTGATCGAAAACGAGCCCACGATGGAGGACATCGACGACTTTTTAGGCGGGTTCACCGCGCTTATGCAGCAGCCGGTCACCTTGCATTAAGTCAATCCTTCATCGCTTCGCATCATCAAGGGCGCTTCGGCGCCCTTTTTGTTGCCAGTCGCGGCTTATGCCGATTGGACCACGACTTATGCGCTTGATGTCAATGTCTTGCCAGTAGTCGGCCGATACACTTGCGCCTTGCCTTCATTTTGTCCTTATCCGTCATGTCCCGCGCTCATCTTCTGCCCGACTTATTGCGTCAACGCATTTTGATTCTCGATGGTGCGATGGGCACGATGATCCAGCAATACAAGCTTGGCGAGGCGGATTACCGTGGCGAGCGGTTCGCCGACTTCGTGCCCGCGCAACTGCCCGAGGGCAAGCAGCTGTTTTTGAAAGGCAATAACGAGCTATTAACGCTCACGCGCCCCGACGTGATCCGTGAAATACACGCGAAATACTTAGCCGCCGGCGCGGACATTATCGAGACGAACACCTTTGGCGCGACGCAAGTCGCGCAGGCCGACTATCACATGGAGCATCTCGCCTACGAGATGAACCTGGAGTCCGCCAAACTCGCGCGCGCGGTATGCGATGAATATTCCACGCCAGATAAGCCACGCTTTGCCGCCGGCGCCCTGGGGCCAACACCAAAAACCGCGTCCATCTCGCCCGACGTGAACGACCCTGGCGCGCGTAACGTGAGTTTCGATGAACTCGTGACGAGTTATCACGAGCAAGCGCGCGCCTTATGGGATGGCGGGTGCGATCTCTTTCTGGTCGAAACGATTTTCGACACGCTCAACGCCAAGGCCGCGTTGTTCGCGCTCGATCAATTGTTCGAAGAGCGCGCGGCCGAGTTGCCGATCATGATCTCGGGCACGGTGACCGATGCCTCGGGCCGCATTTTGTCGGGACAAACGGTCGAGGCGTTTTGGCATTCGGTGCGGCACGCCAAGCCCATCACCATTGGATTGAATTGCGCATTAGGCGCCGCGCTCATGCGGCCTTATGTAGCCGAGATCAGCAAGATCGCCGATACCTTCGTGTGCGTGTATCCCAACGCCGGTTTGCCTAATCCGATGAGCGATACGGGCTTTGATGAAACGCCCGAAACCACCTCGTCCTTATTGCGTGAATTTGCCGAAGCGGGGTTCGTGAACATCGCGGGCGGATGTTGCGGAACCACGCCCGATCACATTCGCGCGATCGCGCAGGCGGTGCAAGGGCTTAAGCCGCGCGCGGTGCCCGCGACCGAACGCGTGCTCAAACTCTCGGGGCTCGAGGCCGTCAAGATCGCCGACGACACCTTGTTCGTGAACGTGGGCGAGCGTACGAACGTCACCGGCTCCAAGGCATTCGCGCGATTGATCTTGGCCGAGCAATACGACGAAGCCTTAGCCGTGGCGCGTCAACAAGTGGAAAACGGCGCGCAAATCATCGACATCAATATGGACGAAGCGATGCTCGATGGCGCGAAGGCGATGACGCGTTTTCTCAACCTCGTCGCAAGCGAGCCCGACATCGCGCGCGTGCCGATCATGATCGATAGCTCGAAGTGGTCGATCATCGAAGCGGGCCTTAAGTGCGTGCAGGGTAAGTCGATCGTGAACTCGATCTCGATGAAGGAAGGCGAGGCCGAGTTCATACGCCAAGCCACCTTATGCAAACGCTATGGCGCGGCGGTGATCGTGATGGCGTTCGACGAACAAGGCCAGGCCGATACCTATGCGCGCAAGACCGAAATTTGCGCGCGCAGCTACAAGATATTGACCGAGCAAGTCGGGTTCGACCCGGAAGACATCATCTTCGATCCGAATGTGTTCGCGATCGCCACCGGCATCGAAGACCATGACAACTACGCGGTGGACTTTATCGAAGCCACGCGTTGGATCAAGCAACACTTACCGCACGCCAAGATCAGCGGCGGCGTGAGTAATGTGAGCTTTAGTTTTCGCGGCAACGAACCGGTGCGCGAGGCGATTCACACCGTATTTTTGTATCACGCGATTCAAGCGGGCATGACGATGGGCATCGTCAACGCCGGGCAACTCGGTGTGTATGCCGACTTAGACGCGGAGTTGCGCGAGCGCGTGGAAGACGTGGTGCTCAATCGCCGCAAGGATTCGACCGAACGTTTGCTCGAGATCGCCGATCGTTATAAGGCCGGCGGTGGCAAGAAGGAAGAAAACCTCGCGTGGCGCGAAGGCACGGTGGAGCAACGACTCGCGCATGCGCTAGTGCATGGCATTACGAACTTCATTGTTGATGACACCGAGGAAGCGCGCGCGGCGATCGAAGCGCGCGGCGGCCGACCAATCGAGGTGATCGAAGGTCCGTTGATGGACGGCATGAATGTCGTCGGCGACTTATTCGGCGCGGGCAAGATGTTCTTGCCACAAGTGGTGAAAAGCGCGCGTGTCATGAAGCAAGCCGTCGCGCATTTGATTCCTTACATTGAAGAAGAAAAAAAGCGTATCGAGGCCGCCGGTGGCGATGTGCGTAGCAAGGGCAAGATCGTCATCGCGACCGTGAAAGGCGATGTGCACGACATCGGCAAGAACATCGTCAGCGTCGTTCTTCAATGCAATAACTTCGAAGTCGTGAACATGGGCGTAATGGTTCCGTGCAACGAGATTTTGGCGAAGGCTAAGGTCGAAGGCGCGGACATCATTGGTTTGTCGGGACTCATCACGCCGAGTCTTGAAGAGATGGCCTACGTTGCGTCCGAAATGCAGCGCGACGATTACTTCCGCATGAGGAAGATTCCGCTTCTCATTGGCGGCGCAACGACTTCGCGCGTGCATACGGCGGTGAAGATCGCGCCGAATTACGACGGCCCCGTGGTGTATGTGCCCGATGCGTCGCGTAGCGTGAGCGTGGCGCAAAGCTTGTTGTCGGACGAAGCGGCGTCGCGCTATATCGACGACATCAAGACGGAATACGAAAAGCTGCGCGATCAACATGCGAATCGCAAGAAGCAACCGCTCGTTACCTTGGCGCAAGCACGCGCGAATAAGCCCGCGATCGATTGGACGAATTACACGCCACCAAAACCTAAGTTTCTTGGTCGGCGTGTATTTAAGAATTACGACTTAGCCGAAATCGCTAAGTACATCGATTGGCAGCCCTTCTTTCAAACATGGGATTTGCACGGCGGCTTCCCCGCCATTCTGAACGATGAGTTGGTGGGCGAATCCGCGCGACGCGTGTTCTCCGACGGACAAGCCATGTTGAAGAAGGTGATCGATAACCGCTGGCTAAGTGCGAACGCGGTGGTCGGCTTCCTGCCGGCCAATACCGTTGATCACGAAATCATCGAGGTGTACTCCGACGATGAGCATCGCGACGATGCGCATGTGGTGTTGCGCTGGCATAACCTTCGTCAACAAACGGCGAAGCGCGAAGGCGTCGATAACAAATGCTTGGCCGATTACATTGCGCCTAAGGAATCAGGCACGCGCGATTACATTGGATTGTTTGCCGTGACCGCGGGCTTAGGCGTTGAAAAACTCGCCGAGCGATTCGAGCGCGAGCATGATGATTATTCATCGATCATGCTTAAAGCGATTGCCGATCGATTGGCCGAAGCGTTCGCCGAACTCATGCACGAGCGCGTGCGCAAGGACTTATGGGGCTACGCGATCGATGAGACCTTATCGAACGACGAGCTGATCAAGGAAGCGTATCGCGGCATTCGACCCGCGCCGGGGTATCCCGCGTGTCCCGATCATGTCGTTAAACGCCCCATGTTTGATTTCCTTAAGACGGACGACATCGGCATGGCGCTGACCGAGAGTTACGCGATGCTGCCGGCTTCGTCGGTCAGCGGCTTTTATCTCGCGCATCCACAAGCGCAGTATTTCAACGTGGGCGAGATTGGCGACGATCAACGCGCCGAGCACGCGCGGCGCGTGCAAACGGCGTCGTAGGCGAGATCGCGGTTCAGACGCCCCACAACACATCGGCGCGTTGCCGTTCGGCACGCTCGAACATGTCGATCAGCGGATAAGCGCGTTGCCCTAAGTGCACGCGCACCGCTTCGCCCATTTCCTCTTGTTCGTCTTCGCTGTTTTCCGTTTCGTTCGCCGAAAGCTGGCGTCGTTCTTGTTCGATGGCCGCATGCAGAGCCGCGATGGCGTGCGGTAATTGCGCGGCGGTGACGATGCCGCGTGGCGTGTAGTCCTTGCCAATGATGTCGAGAATCGTGCGAGCGTTTTCCTCAAACATGAAGATCTCGCCGGCGGCCTGTGATGAAAAACGTATGAGAGCCATAGAAGCGACCTTGGAGATAACGACGTTCAACTACGTGCATCGATCGTGCCCGACCTTGGGTCGAGCATAACGCGACCTCTATAATCGTCTGTTTCCTAAAGAATTTTTGCCCCGCTCGCGGCGGCAACATCCCTTCATGCTTGCCGAACTCAAGGAATACATCGCCGCGGCGCTTCAGCGTGCCGTCGCGACTTGCGTGTCCGAATTCAACGGAACCGTCGTGCTCGAACGCCCCAAGGCGCTTGCGCATGGCGACTTGGCGACGAGCGTGGTGTTGCAACTTGCCAAGCAAGCCAAGCGTAACCCGCGCGAACTCGCGCAGCAGGTGGTGGATGCGCTCAAGACCGACGCGAACGCGAACGAGATCATCGCGCATGCTGAAGTGGCCGGGCCTGGGTTCATCAACCTACGCGTGACGAACGCGGCCAAGCAGTCGGTGGTGCGCCAGGTGTTCGAACAAGGCGCGGCGTTTGGTCATCGCGCTACCCATCGCGGCGAACACGTCATGGTGGAGTTCGTGTCGGCTAATCCCACCGGACCGTTGCATGTGGGGCATGGACGCCAAGCGGCCTTGGGTGATGCGATTTGCAATTTGCTTGAAACCCAAGGCTTCGAGGTTTCGCGCGAGTTCTATTACAACGACGCGGGCGTGCAGATCGCCAACCTTGCGTTGTCGGTGCAAGCGCGCGCGCGCGGGTTCAAGCCCGGTGACGCGCAATGGCCCGAGGCCGCGTACAACGGCGAATACATCGCCGACATCGCCAACGATTTTCTCGCCAAGAAAACCGTGCGTGCCGATGATCGCGAAACCACCGCGAGTGGCGATGTGAACGATCTCGAGTCGATCCGCATGTTCGCGGTCGCGTACTTGCGCCACGAGCAAGACTTGGATCTGCAAGCGTTTGGCGTGCGCTTTGATCGGTATTACCTCGAATCGAGCTTGTATTCCGAAGGCCGCGTCGAGCGCACCGTGCGCGCGTTGACCGAGGCGGGCAAGACGTATGAACAAGACGGCGCGCTATGGCTGCGCACGACCGAGTACGGCGACGACAAGGACCGCGTCATGCGCAAGTCCGACGGCACCTACACCTACTTCGTGCCCGATGTTGCCTACCACGTGACTAAGTGGGAGCGCGGGTTCGTGAAGGTGGTGAATATTCAAGGCTCCGATCATCACGGCACGATCGCGCGCGTGCGCGCGGGGTTGCAAGCCTTGGGGCTTGGCATTCCAACACGGTACCCGGACTACGTGTTGCACAAGATGGTGACCGTCATGCGTGGCGGCGAGGAAGTGAAGATCTCCAAGCGCGCGGGTAATTACGTGACGCTGCGCGATCTCATCGATTGGACCGGCCGCGACGCGGTGCGCTTTTTTCTCGCAAGCCGCAAGGCCGATACCGAGTTCGTGTTCGATGTCGATCTCGCGCTTAAACAAAACGACGAGAATCCCGTCTATTACGTGCAATACGCTCACGCGCGTATCAACTCGGTGATCGCGCAATGGCAAGAGCGCGAGGGCGGCGATGTCGCAAGCCTTAAGCAAGCCGATTTGGCTCCGCTCGTGGCCGAGAAGGAAGACGCGTTGTTGCGGCGTTTGGCGGAATGGCCCGACGTGCTTGCGGTTGCCGCGCGCGAGTTCGCGCCGCATCAGATCGCGTTTTACGCGCGCGAGCTGGCGGCGGATTTCCATAGTTTTTACAACGCCGAGCGCGTGCTCGTGGACGAACCAGCGCTCAAGGCCGCGCGACTCGCGCTATTGCTTGCAACACGCGAAGTGTTGCGTCACGCGCTCGCGCTACTTGGCGTGTCCGCACCCGATAGGATGTAGTCATGAGTCGTCGACACCAACGTGGCAATACCTTTCTCGGCATCGTGATTGGCATCGCGATTGGGCTGACGATCGCCGCGGGCATTGCGTTGTTCATCAGCAAGGCGCCCAACCCGTTCAGCAATCAAAACAAGGACAACGCGACCGCGCAGCGCCATGGCGCATCGCCGCCGGCGCGTTCATCGCCCGCACCGTCGCCAGCCCCGTCGATCGCGCCGAGCGCGCGCGATTACGCGGGCTCGCCCGATTGGTTGCCTAGCGACAAACCCAGTGCCGAACCGCGCGCGACCGAGCCCGCGCGCAAGGCGCCGCCGGCTGAAAGCGCGCCACCGTCGTCGCCATCGGCCGAACAAGGCGCGGCCGATGCATCGTCGCGCCTGTTCTTGCAAGCTGGCGCGTTCAAGAGCCAGGCCGATGCCGACGCGATGAAGGCACGTCTTGCGCTGATGGGGTACGACGCCAAGGTGTCGAGCGTGGTGCGCGGTTCAGACACTTGGTATCGCGTGCGGTTGGGACCTTATGCCGGCGCGGAGCGGGCCGACAAAGTGCGGCAATCTCTCGCGCAGAACGGTATCAAGGCGTCCGTTGTCAAAGCAGCGCCGTGAATTCCTTCGCACTCGCCGACGGCTTTTGTTCACCTAGCTGGACCTTGTGCGTTGATGTTCGTCAACAATCCCATTAATCGACGCGATCCTTATTCGTTATGACTCATCACGATGCATCGTCCCTTCGCCGCCGTTTGATCATCACCGCCGCCGCGTTGCCGGCGGCAGGCCTGTTGGCCTCCGTCGCGCACGCGCAAGCGCAGCCGCGCGAAGGCGCGCAGTACACGGTGGTGAAGCCGCCGCAACCGACCGAAGGCAAGGGCAAGATCGAAGTTATTGAATTCTTTTGGTACGGGTGCCCGCATTGCTATCACTTGCAGCCCGCGCTTCATGCTTGGCAAAAGAAAGTGCCGGCCGATGTCGTCGTGCGTCACGTGCCCGTCGCGTTCTCGCCCGACCGCGAACCGCACTCGCGCATTTGGTACACGCTCGAAGCGATGGGGTTGGTCGAGCAATTGCACATGAAGGTGTTCGACGCGATTCATAAAGAACGCCAAATGCTGCTCAAGGAAGACGAGATCGCCAACTTCGCCGCCAAGAACGGCGTGGACCGCGCGAAGTGGCTCGAAACCTTCAAGTCGTTTGGTGTCGCCACGCGCGCGCAGGCCGCGCGGCGCATGGTGGACGCGTATCGCTTGGACGGCACGCCGTCCTTGGCGGTGGCGGGTCGCTTCATGACGTCGCCCGCCGCCGCGGGGTCGGTGGAGGGCACCTTCACCGTCGTCGATTACCTTATCGATCAGGTCCGCAAGGGCCGTTAACGCATCGGATCGTCGTGCCGCTTAATGTTTTCATCACTGGTGCTTCAAGCGGTATAGGCGAGGCGCTGGCGCGCGAGTATGCGCAACGCGGCGCAATGCTTGGGCTCGTCGCGCGGCGTCGCGAACCGATCGAGGCGCTCATCACCGAAACCCATGCCTACGGCCGTGCTTACGCGCTCGACGTGACCAAGCACGGCGCGTTGCGGGCGGCCGCGCAAATTCATCTGCGCGATTACGGGTGCCCCGACATCGTGATCGCCAACGCCGGTGTGTCGGCGGGCACGGTCACCGAAGCGGAAGAGGATCTCGACGTGTTCGCGCGCATCCTCAACACCAATGTGTTGGCCGTCGTCGCGACGTTTCAACCCTTTATCGACGCGATGCGCGCGCGTGGTCGGGGCACGCTGGTCGTCATCGCAAGCGTGGCTGGCATTCGCGGCTTGCCAGGAGCCGGCGCCTATAGCGCGTCCAAGGCCGCGGTGATGACGTACGCGGAAAGCTTGCGCGCCGAATTGCGTGGCAGCGGCATTCGGGTCGTCACGATCGCGCCGGGCTATATCGACACGCCGATGACGCGCGGCAATCCCTATCGCATGCCATTTCTCATGCCGGTCGATAAATTCGCGCGACGCGCGGCGCAAACGATCGATCAAGGCGATGCGTTTCGGATCATTCCGTGGCCGATGAGCGTGGTCGCGTGGCTGCTGCGCCACGTGCCTCGCGGCATCTACGACCGGCTCGCGTCGCGCGCGCCGCGCAAGCCGCGCGTGACGCCAAGTCCACCAAGCGATGCGGCCACCGCGACCGC
>DASTRU010000173.1:0-6531 GCA_035761045.1 Burkholderiaceae bacterium
GGGCGAGCTGATCGAGATGGGCGTGGACGCCAAGCTGGTCGAGAAGGCCGGCGCCTGGTACAGCTACAGCGGCGAGCGAATCGGCCAGGGTAAGGACAACGCGCGCGAGTTCTTGCGCGAGCGTCGCGATATGGCACTCGAGATCGAAAACAAAATCCGCGAGAAGGCGGGCGTCGTCGCACGCACCGCGGGAGCGGACGCGGTCGCCGAAGAGGAGTAACGCGACATGGGCGTGCGTCCCGTGTCCTTGAAGGGGCGCGCGCTGGCCTATCTCGCGCGGCGCGAGCACAGCCGGTTGGAGCTAGAACGCAAACTCGCGCCGCACGCCGAATCGCCCGAACAACTTGAACGCGTGCTCGACGAACTTGAGCACGCCAAGCTGTTGTCGGCCGAACGGTTCGCGCAATCACTCGTGTATCGCCGGGCGGACCGTTTTGGCACCGCACGAATTCGCGCGGAGCTCAAGCAACACCAACTCGCGCCCGATGTGGTGTCCGCGCAAACGCAGAATCTGCAAGCCACTGAGTTGGAGCGCGCGCGCGAGGTATGGCAACGGCGCTTCGGGCACATCGCTGCCTCCCCCGCCGAACGCGCCAAGCAAATGCGGTTTTTAGCCGCGCGGGGGTTTTCGGCGGAAGCCATTCGTCATGCCGTGACGGGCGCGCACGTGGACGATGAGTTCTTGAGCGAATAAGTCTGTTCGTTTCATGCACGCCACATCACGTCATGCGCAAAGCGCTTGGCCGTGGCGGGGTGGGCTATAGCCTGCGTGCTACCATCCGCGGCTGCCAAGCGGGCGTATTGCTTGGCGTTCCATCGGTTCCCGCCAGCCTTTAGCGGATGTTGTCTTCACAGTTTCGATACCTCGCCACATTCGTTCGCTTCGCATGCGTCTTTGCGCGTGCGGCGATGGATTTTCGAGTATCGAAGCCGGCGTTCGCGACGGTATTTCTTATCTCTCTCGTTGAGCGAGCCGTCGCCAAACCTCTTCGCCGCTTTATCCCATCGCTGGCGCCGCACACCCTTCGCAGTGACACAAGGTGATTTCGAATGAAGATTCACGAGTACCAGGGCAAAGAACTGCTCAAAAAATATGGCGTGGCGGTGCCGCGCGGCATTCCATGCTTCAGCGTCGAAGAAGCAGTTAAAGCAGCCGAAGCGCTCGGCGGACCGGTTTGGGTCGTCAAGGCGCAAATTCATGCGGGGGGGCGCGGTAAGGGCGGCGGCGTGAAAGTCGCCAAATCCATCGATCAAGTACGCGAATACGCGACCGCCATCCTTGGCATGCAGCTTGTCACGCATCAAACAAGCGCCGAAGGGCAAAAAGTGCGTCGCCTACTCGTGGAAGAGGGCGCCGACATTAAGAAAGAACTTTACGTCGGCATGGTGACCGACCGTGTGTCGCAAAAAGTCACCGTCATGGCGTCCAGCGAAGGCGGTATGGACATCGAGGAAGTGGCCGAGCACACGCCCGAGAAGATTCACAAGATCAACGTCGATCCGAAAGCGGGTCTTCAAGACGCCGAAGCCGATGATCTCGCGCGCAAGATTGGCGTGCCCGAAGCCTCGGTGCCGCAAGCGCGTGCCGTATTGCAAGGCTTGTACAAGTGCTTTTGGGAAACCGACGCGTCGCTCGCGGAAATCAACCCGCTGATTCTCACTGGCGACGGCAAGGTCATCGCGCTCGACGCGAAGATGAATTTCGACAGCAACGCGCTGTTCCGTCATCAAGACATCGTCGCGCTGCGCGATCTTGACGAAGAAGATCCGGCCGAGATCGAGGCCAGCAAATTCGATCTCGCCTACATCAGCCTGGACGGCAACATCGGCTGTCTCGTCAACGGCGCTGGCCTTGCGATGGCGACGATGGACACCATCAAGCTGTACGGCGGCGAGCCCGCCAACTTCCTCGACGTGGGCGGTGGCGCCACGACCGAGAAAGTCACCGAAGCGTTCAAGATCATGCTGCGCAACCCGAAGGTCGAGGCGATTCTCGTCAACATCTTCGGCGGCATCATGCGGTGCGACGTGATCGCCGAAGGCGTGATCACCGCCGCGCGCGCGGTGGGCTTGAAAGTGCCGCTCGTCGTGCGCATGAAGGGCACGAACGAAGAGCTCGGCCGCAAGATGTTGGCCGAATCCGGTTTGCCGATCATCAGTGCGAACAACATGGCCGAAGCGGGCGAGCGCGTGGTCGAAGCCGCGCGCGCCGCCGCCTAACGCACCGTCAGCACCGATTACGAAATTCCAGGGACTACAACGATGTCGATCCTCATCAACAAGGACACCAAGGTCATAACCCAAGGCATCACGGGCAAGACCGGTCAATTCCATACCCGCATGTGCCGTGATTACGCTAACGGTCGCAATGCCTACGTCGCCGGCGTGAACCCGAAAAAAGCGGGCGAAGATTTCGAAGGCATTCCCATCTTCGCAAGCGTGAAGGACGCCAAGACGCAAACCGGCGCGAATGCCTCGGTCATCTACGTGCCACCCGCGGGCGCCGCCGCCGCGATTTGGGAAGCCGTCGAAGCGGATCTCGATCTCGTGATCTGCATTACCGAAGGCATTCCCGTGCGCGACATGATCGAGGTACGCGATCGCATGCGCCGTGAAAACCGTAAGACGATTCTGTGCGGACCAAACTGCCCGGGCATCATCACGCCCGACGAAATCAAGATCGGCATCATGCCGGGTCATATTCACAAGAAGGGCCGTATTGGCGTCGTCTCGCGCTCCGGTACGCTGACGTATGAAGCCGTGGGTCAGCTCAGCGAATTAGGACTCGGCCAATCGACGGCCGTGGGCATTGGCGGCGACCCCGTCAACGGCTTGAAGCACATCGACGTGCTGCGCATGTTCATGGACGACCCCGAAACCGACGCGGTCATCATGATTGGCGAGATCGGCGGTTCCGACGAAGAAGCCGCGGCGCTTTGGTACAAGGACAACGCCAAGAAACCAGTCGTTGGTTTCATCGCGGGCGTCACGGCGCCTCCGGGTAAGCGCATGGGCCACGCGGGCGCGATCATCTCGGGCGGCAAGGGCACGGCGCAAGAAAAGCTCGACACCATGGAAGCCTGCGGCATTCGCACAACGAAAAACCCGGCGCAAATGGGAAGCTTGCTCAAGAGCGTGCTTTAAGTCGCACCCCTAAACCGGCAGACCCAGCACAGTCCGGCCAACCCTAACGCTCCCCACACATCATGGATTTCGGCGCTTTCATTGCTTCGCTCGATATAGCGATCTTGTTGCAGATTGTGCTGATCGATTTGCTGTTGGGGGGCGATAACGCGGTGGTCATCGCGCTGGCCTGCCGGAACTTGCCCAAGCAGCAACGCACGAAGGGCATTTTGTGGGGCACGGCGGGCGCGATCATCCTGCGGGTGATCTTGGTGGCGTTCGCCGTCACCTTGCTGCAAGTGCCGGGGCTCAAACTCGTCGGCGGCTTATTGCTGTTGTGGATTGGCATCAAGCTCATGCTGCCCGACGAAGACGGGCATGGCGACATCGCCGGCAGCGCGA
This sequence comes from Burkholderiaceae bacterium, assembly GCA_035761045.1. Classification (GTDB taxonomy): domain Bacteria; phylum Pseudomonadota; class Gammaproteobacteria; order Burkholderiales; family Burkholderiaceae_E; genus DASTRU01. The sequence goes on from DASTRU010000173.1 coordinate 3,526, forward strand.
GCTTGTGGGGCGCGGTCCGCACGATCATCGTGGCCGATCTGGTGATGAGCATCGACAACGTGATCGCGATCGCCGGCGCCGCGCAGCAAACCTCGCAAGGCCAAGAGTTGTTTTACGTGATCTTCGGTCTCGTCGTCTCGATTCCGATCATCGTTTACGGCAGCCAGCTCGTGCTTAAGTTGATGGATCGGTTTCCGCTCATCATCACCGCCGGCGCGGCCTTGCTGGGGTTCATCGCGGGCAGCTTGATCGTGAGCGATCCGCTCATTACCCGCACCTTCGGCATTTTGCCAAGCCAAGCCGGCAACGTGGCGGGGGCGATCGGCGCGGTGCTCGTGGTGGTCGTTGCCCGCGTTGCCCTGCGGTTACGTGCGCGGGCGAGCAAGCACACCGGTACGTGACGCAGTAGCGTATCCCCGCGTTGACGCTGCCACGTCGGATCGGATGTAATCAATCAATTCCAGTCGCGGATCGCGTTCTTAATGTCCTACACCCCCGAGGTTGATCTCGAACTCGTCACGGCGAGCGACCCGGGCGTTGTGCGTTCGCATAACGAGGATTCGATCGTGGTGTCGGAGCGTTTGGGTTTGGCGATATTGGCCGACGGCATGGGCGGCTATAACGCCGGCGAGGTCGCAAGCGGCTTGGCCACGTCCCTCATCGAACGCGATCTCGATGCCGACCTCGACACCTTGAACGAGATCAAGGGAGTCGACGGCGCGCACATCCACCAATTGCTTCAAGCGCGAATCGGGCGAGCCAACCTCGCGATTTTCGAAGCCGCGCAGGCCGATGTTCAGCTCGCAGGCATGGGTACCACGCTCGTGCTCGGCCTGTTCCATGGCCAGCGCGTGACGATCGCGCACATCGGTGACTCGCGCGCGTATCGTTGGCGCGACGGTTTTTTCGAGCAACTCACGCGCGACCATTCGCTGCTGCAAGAACAAATCGAAGCCGGTTTGCTTACCGCCGATCAAGCGCGGCGTTCGCTCAACAAAAACTTAGTCACGCGCGCGGTCGGCGTCGATCCCGCGGTAATTGCCGATATCCACGATTACGACACACGCATCGGCGACATTTTTCTGTTTTGCTCCGACGGTTTAACCGATATGGTGACCGACGACGCGATCGCCGAGATTCTCGCGGCGAGCACAAGGCTCGACGATGCCGCACAAGCGCTCGTCCGACTCGCGAATGAATGCGGCGGGCGCGATAACATCTCGGTCATACTCGCCGGCGTGCGCAGCGGTGCGGCACGGCCCAGCGGATTGGTATCAAGAATGCGCAACTGGCTCGGCCAGTGACAACATCCGGTTGTGAGGAGACGAATTACATGGCGAAGCTGATCCTGAGCATGGACGGCATGGTGCTCAAGGAGGTCGTGCTGACCAAAGAGCGCATGACTATTGGCCGCAAGCCGCATAACGATCTCGTCATCGATAACCTCGCCGTGTCTGGCGAGCATGCGGTGATCGTCACGATCTTGAACGACTCGTTTCTCGAAGACTTAGGTTCGACCAACGGCACCTTCGTCAACGGCCAGCCCATCAAAAAACACTTCTTGCAAAACGGCGACATGATCGAGCTTGGCAAATACAAGCTGAAGTTTGTCGCCGACGCGCCAGCCACGCTCGCGCCCGATCTCGACAAAGCCGTCACGCTGCAAGCCGGCGTGCCGACCGATTCATTACCCGGTTTATCGACCAGCCAACGCAACACCGCCTTGGCGGCCACGCGCGACTTAGGTCAAACGGCGTCGATGCTGTCGTTATCGCCGCCCACGACGTCGACCAATCCCAATATGCAGCGCGCGCCACTATTTAGCGGCAGCGACGTCGCGCTTGCGGCGCGCATCGTCATCATGGACGGCCCAAACGCCGGGCGTGAATTGCAAATCACCAAGGCCTTGACCACCTTGGGGCGGCCGGGCGTGCAAGTCGCCGTCATCACTCGGCGGCCAAACGGTTACTTCATCACGCACGTGGAAGGCGCGCATTACCCGATCGTCAACGGCAAGGTGCTCGGCGCGGAAGCCTGCGCCTTGCACGACAACGACATGATCGAGCTGTCGAGCACGCGTATGCAGTTTCGCCTAAGCGCGCTTGGCGCCAATGCGCAGCCGGAATCTACTTCCACCAACGACGTCTAATGCGTGCGCATTAAGCGATAACGGGAGAGCGTGTTGAGGGTGAGGGTACTTGGTTGTGCTGGCGGCATTGGTGGACGCGACTTACGTACGACCTCCTTGCTCGTTGATCACGACGTATTGATCGATGCGGGCACCGGCCTCGCCGAGCTATCGCTCAACGAGCTCGTGCAGATCAACCACGTGTTCATCACGCATTCGCATCTTGACCACATTTGCTGCTTGCCGTTTCTCGCGGATTCGGCCGGCGCGTTGCGCGAGCAACCGATCGTCGTGCATGCATTGCCCCAAACGATCGAAGCGCTGCGCACGCATGTTTTCAACAACGTGATCTGGCCGGACTTCGAAGTTATCCCCACGCGCTCGCGGCCCTTCGTCACGTTTAAGTCGATTGGTATCGATGAGCCCATCGTGCTCGATGGGCGAAGCATTGTTCCATTACCCGCCGAACACATCGTGCCCGCCGTGGGCTACGAAGTGCGTAGCGCCGCGGGCAACAGCCTTGTGTTCAGTGGTGATACAGGCCCCAATCCGGGCTTATGGACGCGCGTGAACGCGATGCCCAAGGTCAAGGGCCTCATCATCGAAACGGCGTTTTGTAATCGAGAGATGGAGCTTGCCGTGATCTCGCGTCACTTGTGTCCCTCCATGCTGACCGACGAGCTTAAGCAGCTTGAACGCGAAGTGCCAATCTTCATCACGCACCTCAAGCCAGGCGAATTCGAGCTCACGATGGAAGAAGTGCTTGAAGCCGCAAAACGTTGGACGCCTCGCATGCTCGCGAATGGGCATGTTTTCGAGCTTTAATTCAGAAGATTACCTAGACCTGTTTTGTCGTATAACAATTTCAAATGCCCACA
>DASTRU010000174.1:0-2386 GCA_035761045.1 Burkholderiaceae bacterium
AAAAGAATGTCCAACACGAAGGCCGGCAGCGGCAGGATCATCATCGCGATCATCGCGACGATGAGCATCGGCAACGCAAGCTGCTTGGCGGGCAGCTGGGCGAGGAACGGATAACGTGCGATGAGTTGGGACATGGAATGAGCGCCGGGTATCTGGGGCTCATTCTTGCGGGGCTTTGAAAAACTTAAGGGGAAAGAAAGCCGGGTTTCACGTACTTATTCGCGACCGAGTGCACATCGCGCGCGAAAGAAATTTAGGCGCGCCGGACGTTGTGTGCGAAATCCCCGTTCGAGCTAGCCGCGTGTGCGTTCTTCGAGGTTTGGCCATGGCGCTTAACGCGTCGTCCGCGCGTGATGAACACCCTCGCGCGTCCTGGCTGTCATGGACACACGCGATGGAACCAAATGATCCTTGCCTGTCACCCATGGCCTTCTTCATTCAACGATTCATTGAAATGACTATTTCGAATGTGGGTCACGCATCGGTTGCCGGCGCGTTCATGCCGCGCTCTCAAGCGCATATCGCATGCGATGCGTGGGATGCCTGGGCCCGAGGCGACGATGCCCGCTCGCAGGCCGCCCAGCGCGTGCGGCACTGCGTTGAACGCGGCGAATTGAGCTTGAATCTCTCCGGCTTGGGACTCACGAGCCTGCCCGAACACATCGGCCAACTCGACCATGTGGTCGATCTCGATCTACGCGACAACAAACTCCAAGCGCTGCCCGAATCGATCGGTCAACTTCAACAATTGCGTGCCTTGCACGTGGGCGACAACGCGTTGACCGCCCTGCCGCATGCGCTAGGCCGACTCAAGATGCTGCGCACGCTCGTCGCCAACAACAACCAATTGCGCGACCTACCCGAGTCGATGCGCGAGATGACCGAGCTGCATACGCTTGATATCTCCGAGAACCATCTCGAATCGTTGAGCCCGCATTTGCCGCCGTCGATTACCGCCTTGTATGCGGCGAGCAATCAAATGACGTCGCTGCCCGACCACGTCACGTCGCTTCCCAACGTGCAGTTGATCGACGTGCAATTCAATCCGCTGTCGGAAGACACATTGAGCAAGCTCGAAAAATTCTCGCCGCAATCGGGCTCGCTCACGCCCATCGTTTTGTTTTATCCCTCGCAAGCGCACTCATCCACCACGTTGGGTTGAGTGCGGATCAAGCTCGGGCGGCACGTCCACCGACGGCGCGCTTTGTTGCGCCCGCCCAGGCAAAGCCGCTCGTAATTGGAATACCCAGGCCAGCACTTGCGCGACGGCGGTATACAAGGCCACCGGAATTTCACGATCGACCTCGGCATGCGCATACAACGCGCGCGCGAGCGGTGGCGCTTCCAAGCGCGGCACGCCGGCGGCATCGGCCGCTTCGCGAATTTTTTGCGCAAGCACGTCGGCGCCCTTGGCAACCACGCGCGGCGCGCGCATCGTGGCGTCGTCGTACTTAAGCGCAACCGCGTAGTGCGTTGGGTTGGTAACGACGACATCGGCGGTGGGCACGGCGGCCAACATGCGTTTGCTCGCGCGTTCGCGTTGCAATTGACGAATGCGGCCCTTCACGTGCGGGTCACCCTCGCTCTCCTTCGCCTCGCGTTTCACTTCCTCCAGCGTCATGCGCAAATTGGAGTGATGCCGCCAGAGTTGCAACGGCACGTCGAGCCCGGCGACGACGACCATCACGCCCGCGAGCGTGAGGCACCCCGTCAAAATGATCGAGCCCGTGGTGGACAACGCAGCAGGCAAAGGCAAGGCAAGCGCGGCCACGAACTGCTCGCCGCGCAACTTCAAATAAATGCCCGCGACGATCGCCAGCACGCATGCGACGAGCGCGAGCTTGCCGGTCTCGGCCATCGAGGTGAGCGACCAATGCTTGGTCATGCCCGTTAATGGATCGATGCGCGAAAGATCGGGCGCCACGCGCGTTGGCGCGAACACGAAACCACCAAGCGCGATCGACGCCGCGACCGCGACGAGCAATAAGGCGGTGGCGGCGATCAACGTCACCACCACGCCGGTCGCGCCCAAGGCGGCGAACCGTTCGAGCATCGCGTGCGTGACGTGCGTGTCGCGGCTATTAAAGGTTAAGCCGCCGCGCACGATGCCAAGCCCGGCTTCAAGCAACCACGGGCTCGTCGCGGCGATCAAACCGAACCCCGCCATTAAACCGGCCGCATGCCCTAAGTCGCGCGAGCGGGCCACGTCGCCGCGCTCGCGTGCTTGGTCGAGCCGACGCTGCGACGCTGGCAGATTGCGGTCTTCGCGGGATACGTCTTCCGACATGGCGCTTTCGTCGCAGGTAACAGGAACACCCTGCATCGTGCATCGCGCGCGCGGAGACGAATGCATCGAACAGCGCGGTATTTCGTCGGCTTATTCGCG
>DASTRU010000175.1:0-18061 GCA_035761045.1 Burkholderiaceae bacterium
ACACGCGCACGCACGAGTACCGCCGGCGCGTGTAATTAAAAACGCGAGTGCGTGGTGATGAAAAAGGGCCCTGACGGGCCCTTTTCATTTTTAAACGGATTAGTTAGCGAATTAGATTTTCTTAAGCGTTTTAAACGCCGCGGCGAAACGATCGCTGGCGTGCAAAGCTTCCCATGCGAGGGCCGGGCCAACCGGTTGCAAGGCGGCGATACGCGCCGCGCTGGCTGCATCCGGAGCGCGCTTAAGACCATCCAACAGCCGGTCTGCTTTCGAAGGGCTGTTGCAGATCAACACCATGTCGCAACCTGCATCCAGCGCGGCGTGAGCGGACGACACGACATCACCGGCGGCGCGGGCACCCTCCATCGCCAAATCGTCACTGAAAATCGCGCCAGCAAAGCCTAAACGGCGACGCAAAATGTCGTTCAGCCAGATCGACGAGAAACCCGCCGGCTTGGCATCCACCTTTGGATACACCACATGCGCGGGCATGACCGCCGGAAGTGAGAGACCGAGCCAATCGTACGGCGCGGCGTCGTCGGCAAGAATGGCTTCGAGCGAGCGGTCGTCCACCGGCAAGGCGTGATGCGAATCGGCTTCAGCCCATCCATGCGCGGGAAAATGTTTGCCGCACGCGGCCATGCCGGCGATTTGCATTCCGTGCATCAGCGACTTCGCAAGCAGCATCACGGTGCGCGGGTCGGAATGAAAGGCCCGGTCGCCGATGACTTTCGAGCGGCCCCAGTCCAAATCGAGCACGGGCGCGAAACTCAAACCGATGCCGCATGCGCGCAACTCCGAGGCGAGGATGAAACCCATCTCGGTCGCCGCCTTGATCGCCGCGATACGACCGGCGGATTCATCGCGATCCCACAACTGCCCGAGGCGACGCATCGGCGGTAAGGTGGTGAATCCGTCGGAACGAAAGCGTTGCACGCGTCCGCCCTCATGATCAACCGCGATCAATACGCCAGGCCGCGCTTCGGCAATGTCTTGCGTGAGGCGGCATAGCTGCTCGCGCGACTCGAAGTTACGCGTGAACAAGATGACGCCGCCGGTATTCGGATGCTGAAGACGCCGGCGGTCGGCGTCGTTCAAAACGGTGCCTTCGATATCCAACATTACCGGGCCAAGCGGCGCGGCAGCGGAAGCAGGTGCGGTGGCGGTCATAAGAGCGGTTGCCGAGGACATGGGCGGTGGATGAAGCCCCGCAGTCTAGCGCCCGGACCTCGTTCAGGAAAGGTTGGGAATGTGATTAAGTGGTGAAGAACGAGTAAGTGTCGTCCGATCCATGATTTGGCATGTTATTTGAGACGAGCACGAACGCCACGGCGAACAAACGCTCGTCCGACACGGAGACTTGCGCGCTCCACCCCCGGGCGGCCATCCATGAGGCAAGTTCGCCATGCGGGATAAGCATCGGACGACCGGAGGGTTCGTTCAGCATCTCGATCGCTCGCCACCGCATTGGGGAGCGCAATCCGAGCCCGATCGCTTTGGAAAAAGCTTCCTTGGCCGCGAATCGCGTCGCTAGGAAAGCGATTCCCCTCGCCTCGCTGCGGCCGCGGCGCACGTGATATTTGCGCAGCTCTTGCGGGCCAAGGATGCGTTCGGCGAATCGGTCGCCATGACGTTCGCACGCGGCCGCGATGCGACCGATCTCGATGATGTCGGTGCCAATGCCGACGATCATCGCGACGGTCCGAGTCGCGCGCGAATCATGGCCGCCTTCATGTCGCGCACCGCTTTATCGAGCCCGTCGAATACGGCTTGGGCGATCAACGCATGGCCGATGTTGAGCTCGGCGATACCGTCGATCGCCGCGATGGCTCCGACGTTGCCAAGATGCAATCCGTGCCCCGCGTTGACCTTGAGGCCGGCGCGCAGTCCAGCCGTGACTCCGGCACGTATGCGGCTCAACTCGCGTTCGCGCTGAATTGCGTCGGTGGCATCGGCGTAAGCGCCGGTATGCAGTTCGATCACTGTGGCGCCCGCTTCCGCCGCGGCGTCGATTTGCCGAGGATCGGCATCGATGAACAAGGAAACGCGGATTCCAGCGCTTTTCAAGGTGGCCACGGCTTCGCGCACGGTGGGCAATGCGCCGGCCACGTCCAGTCCACCTTCGGTCGTGATTTCGGCACGCCGTTCGGGAACGAGGCAGACGTCTTGAGGCCGCACCTCGCACGCGAACGCGATCATCTCCGGCGTGACGGCTGATTCGAGATTCATGCGCGTGCGTAACAGCGGTCGCATGCGCCGTACATCCTCGTCGCGAATATGGCGACGGTCCTCGCGTAGATGCAGCGTGATGGCGTCCGCCCCCGCGTCCTCGGCGCGCAACGCGGCTTCGACGGGATCGGGATACGAGGTGCCACGGGCATTGCGCAAGGTGGCGACGTGGTCGATGTTGACGCCGAGTTCGATCATAGGGCGTGAAGGTCAATCAAGATTTGACGGGCGTTGATTGGGCGGCCCGTAAGCGCGTGGTTGATGAGTGAACGCATGAGCTGTTTGCTTTGCTGGGCGGTGCGCGGACGGCCAAAGTCGTCGGCGGCGAGATCGAGCAAGGTACGTCCTTCCACCACTGGCAAATCCCCTTCGTTGGCGCGCATGGGGCGAATACCGTACTCGGGCACGCATACGTAATGCACATCGGGCTCTACGGGTGTTCCGTTCGCGCAACGCGTCCAATCGATACCGAGCCCAATCGCGGCGAGAAGCGCTCGTTCGAAGCTGCGCAAAATCGCTTCGTCGCAAGCGCCAAGCCCGAGCCGCGCGAGCGTACGCACGTATGCGTCGAATAAGTCCTCGTGCGCGTCCTCGCGCGCCAGCAAGCGCAACAGGAGTTCGTTGCAATAAAACCCACATAACAACGCTCTGCCACGCAAAGGTGCCTGGCCGCCCACCCAATGCGCGCCGGTGAGCGTTTTTACGTCGCCGCGTCCCGTCCAGTCGAGCAGCAACGGCTGCAGCGAGCTCAACGCGTTACGCAGCGCGGAGTGTGGGCGTTTGGCTCCCTTGGCGATCAACGCCACGCGTCCGTGATGACGCGTGAACACTTGCGCGACGAGACTGGTTTCCTTGTACGGCGTGGCATGCAGTACGTAGCCAGGCTCGTGATGAATGCGGATTTGCGGCGCGCGTTGACGGGATGCTGGCACTCGCGCCGTCGCGGCCGTGTCGTTCATTCGTAACCCGCCGCCTTGACCGCCGCTTCGTTATCGGCCCAGCCACTACGGGTTTTGACCCACACTTCGAGAAACACCTTGGCGTCTAGCAAACGTTCAAGCTCGACCCGCGCTTCCGACGCGATGCGCTTGATACGTTCACCGCCCGCGCCGATCACGATGGCCTTTTGGCTCGCCGCGTCGACGACGATGGCGGCGTTGATCCGATGCAAGCGCCCTTCCTCCTCGTAGCGTTCGATCTCGACCGTGCTGTGATACGGCACTTCGTCGCCCACCAAGCGAAATAATTTCTCGCGCACGATTTCGGAAGCGATGAAACGCGCGCTGCGATCGGTGAAGTCGTCGGCGCTGAACATCGGCGCTTGTTGGGGAAGATGCTGGCGTGCTTCGGCGAGCAAGGCGTCAAGGCCATGCTTGCGCGTGGACGAAAGCGGCACGACCGCCGCGAACGCGCGCGCTTCCGCCACCTTAGCGACAAATGGCAGCAAGGACTCGCGCGGGCCGGCGAGATCGGTTTTGCTGATTGCTAGGATCGTGGGAGTTTCTTGCGGAATGCGTTCCAACACCTTGCGGTCGGCGGGCGTCCATCGATGAGCTTCGACGACGAACAGCACGCAGTCCACGTCGGCCAAAGTGGTCGTGACCGCGCGGTTCATCGCGCGGTTCAACGCATTGCCATGGCGGGTTTGATAGCCCGGAGTGTCGACGAAAATAAATTGCGCGTCTTGGGTCGTCAAAATGCCGTGAATGCGATGACGCGTGGTCTGCGCCTTATCGGCCGTAATGCTGACTTTTTGCCCGACCAATGCGTTGACGAGCGTGGATTTGCCAACGTTGGGGCGCCCCACGACCGCGACATAGCCGGTACGAAAATTAGGCGCATGCGTGGGCAATGCACTAGCGGCGGTGTCTTCGCTCACGATCGCATCACGAAGTTGAATCGACATCGCTTGGTGCGACAGGCGGTGCAGCCGCGTCGTCAGCCGCGGCGGCCATCGCGACTTGCGATGCTTGTAGCGTCGCGTCGGCCTTGGCGATTTGTCCGTTCACGGTTGTTTTTGTTGTCGCGCGCGTTTTCTTCGCGACTCGGCCGCCACGCGTCTTGCGAACGCTTGCCGGGTGCTCGATCATGCATGCTTCAAGCGCGAGTTTCGCGGCGGCTTGTTCCGCCGCGCGTCGACTGCCGCCCAGACCCTTGACTTGGACATTGAGTTTAGGAATCGCGCATTCGACCTCGAATTCCTGGTTATGCGCGGCGCCATGCGTCGCGGTCACGCTATACAGCGGTAGCGCGAGGTGATGGCTTTGCAAGAATTCCTGTAACAGCGTTTTGGCGTCCTTGCCTAAGGTTTTGGGGTTGACGGTATCGAGCACTGGCTTGTACAAGCGCGCGATGGCGTTGAACGCAGCGTCGAATCCGCTATCGAGAAAAATCGCGCCGAATAAGGCTTCGAGTGCATCGGCCAAGATGGACGGTCTGCGAAAGCCGCCGCTTTTAAGCTCGCCGCCGCCGAGGCGCAAGTAGTCGCTCAACCCAAGTTTTTGCGCGATTTCGTACAACGATTGTTGACGAACTAAATTCGCGCGCAGGCGCGATAAGTCGCCTTCGTCGATGTCGGAAAAACGATCAAACAACAACCGCGCGATCGTGCAATTCAAAACGGCGTCGCCGAGAAACTCGAGTCGTTCGTTATGCACGCCGCTATGGCTGCGATGCGTCAGCGCCTGTTCAAGAAGCGCTGGATTCTTGAAGGTATGGGCGAGCCGTTCGTTAAGAGGCTGAAGTTCTCGCATAGGCTCGCGGCGTTGATTAACGCGTCTTGCTGCTGCCCTCGTAGTCGATCACGAGACTGACCGGCCCGAACAGCGGTAGCTTTTTTTCGTAGGCGAAACGGATAACGATTTCGCCTTTCGTGTCCTTGGTGATGTCAAGGTCCTTACCCGTCAGCGTGGTGATGTAACCCGCCTGCACGGAACGATCGAACGACGCCCGGATCTCGGGCACCGTGGTGCCGGCGTCTTTCGCAAGGTTCACCGCCTTTTTAATCTCTTGATACTCCGCGAACGACGGCACCACCTGCATACCGACGATCACGCCCAGCGCAATGATCCCGCCAATAACCATCAACCCCAACAAGCTCACGCCGCGTTGCTTTTGCATGTCTTCCCCTGCGTTGGTTTCTAAGGTTTTTAGGTAACGCTGCTGCTAATGAAAACGGCCAATACGCGATAAATCACTAAAGTTCATCCACACGAAAAACGCCTTACCCACGATGTTTTTCTCGGGCACGAAGCCCCAAAAGCGCGAGTCGAGGCTGTTGTCGCGATTGTCTCCCATCATGAAGTAGTGACCGGGCGGTACTTTGCACCGGACGCCGCGGCTATTGTAGGTGCATGCCTCGCGGAACGGATACGACTCGGGCACAATCTCCATCGCCCGGCCGTCTTCGATCAAGACGCGATGATCGCCCTCGCTGAACTTTTCGACGTATTGGTCAGCATAGGCCAGACGGTCCGCGTCGAAGTAATCGTCCATGCGCTGGGTAGCGACGGGTTTGCCGTTGATCGTGAGCCGTTTGTTTTCGTACACCACTTCGTCGCCGGGTAACCCCACCACGCGCTTGATGTAATCGAGCGTCTCGTCCTTCGGATAGCGAAACACCATGACGTCGCCGCGCTTAGGCAGGCTCACGTCCACGACTTTAGTGTTGACCACCGGTAAACGAATGCCATAGACGAATTTATTGACGAGGATGAGATCGCCCACCACGAGCGTTGGAATCATCGATCCCGACGGAATACGAAAAGGCTCTACGACAAACGACCGTAGAAAAAACACCGCCGCGATCACCGGGAAAAAGCCACCCGTGTATTCAACCCATGCCGGGCGTTTGGTTAACCGCTCGTACAACGACGATCGGGCCGCGCCGCTATCGGGCGAGCGTTGCGTTTGTTGATCAAACGCCGCCATGGCGACCTTGGCGTGCGCCAAGCGTTGTTTACGAAGATAAAAATAATCGATGAACCAGATGATGCCGGTCAGCGTGGTGAGTACGAGCAGGATCAGCGCGAAATTCATTTGTCCTCGACTTGCAGGATCGCGAGGAACGCCTCCTGCGGAATCTCGACGGTGCCGACTTGTTTCATGCGTTTCTTGCCGGCCTTTTGTTTTTCCAACAGCTTTTTCTTACGCGTGATGTCGCCGCCATAACATTTGGCGAGCACGTTCTTGCGCATGGCTTTAATGTTCTCGCGCGCAATGATGTCCGCGCCAATCGCGGCTTGAATCGCGACGTCGTACATCTGACGCGGAATCAGTTCGCGCATCTTGGACGCAACCTCTCGGCCACGCGACCGCGCGTTGGCGCGGTGAACGATGATCGACAGCGCGTCCACCCGATCGGAGTTGATGAGCATGTCGACCTTGACCACATCGGCTGCGCGGTACTCCTTGAACTCGTAGTCCATCGACGCATAACCGCGCGACACCGACTTTAGGCGATCGAAAAAGTCGAGCACGATTTCCGCGAGCGGAATTTCGTACGTCAGCATCACCTGCCGGCCGTGATACTGCATGTCGATTTGCACGCCGCGCTTGCCGGTGCACAGCGTGATCACGCTGCCGACGTAGTCCTGCGGCATGTACAGATGCACGGTAACGATCGGCTCGCGAATTTCCTCGATGCGGCCGGGCTCGGGCATCTTGGAGGGGTTATCGATCGTGACGATCGTTCCATCGCGCAACAACACTTCGTAGACAACCGAAGGCGCGGTCGTGATCAAGTCTTGATCGAACTCGCGCTCGAGGCGCTCTTGCACGATGTCCATATGCAAGAGGCCAAGGAACCCGCAACGAAAGCCAAAGCCCAGCGCTTGCGAAACCTCGGGTTCGTAATGCAAGGCGCTGTCGTTGAGTTTTAGCTTTTCGAGCGAATCGCGCAGCGCTTCGTATTGATTGGACTCGACGGGGAACAATCCGGCGAACACTTGCGGCTTGGCTTCCTTAAAGCCAGGCAGCGGCTCGCTCGCGCCCTTGGTGGCGAGCGTGATCGTGTCGCCCACCTTGGCGGCTTGCAGTTCCTTGATGCCCGCGATCACGAAGCCGACTTCACCAGTGCGCAACGCATCGCGCGATTGCGATTTGGGTGTGAATACGCCGACTTGTTCGCACAAATACGTGGCGCCCGTCGCCATCAACAAAATCTTGTCCTTGGGCTTGAGCGCGCCGTTGACGACGCGTACGAGCATGACCACGCCGACGTAATTATCGAACCATGAATCGATGACGAGCGCCTGTAACGGCGCGTCCTCGCGCCCTCCGTTGCGGCCTAAATGCGGCGGCGGAATGCGCGCGATAACGGCTTCGAGAATCTCGTCGATGCCCACGCCCGTTTTCGCCGACGCGGCGATCGCATCTGACGCATCGATCCCAATCACGTCTTCGATTTCTTCTTTCGCGCGTTCAGGATCGGCCTGCGGCAAGTCGATCTTGTTCAAGACCGGCACGATCTCGACGCCAAGATCGATCGCGGTATAGCAATTGGCGACGGTTTGCGCCTCGACGCCTTGCGACGAATCCACGACGAGCAAGGCGCCCTCGCACGCGCTTAATGAGCGCGAGACTTCGTAGCTGAAGTCGACGTGGCCCGGCGTGTCGATGAGATTGAGGTTGTAGACCTGGCCGTCCTTGGCTTTGTATTGCAAGGCGGCGGTTTGCGCTTTGATGGTGATGCCGCGCTCGCGCTCTAGGTCCATCGAGTCGAGCACTTGCTCTTCCATTTCGCGGTCGGACAAGCCGCCGCAGCGTTGGATGATTCGATCGGCAAGCGTGGACTTGCCGTGATCGATATGAGCAATGATCGAGAAATTACGGATGTGCTGCATGCGGCCCTGGGAAAACGAAGGCGCGCCGGGTGTCACATTCCCGTGCGCGCCGGGGCCGGATTCTAGCCGAAGCGCCCAAGTTTCCTGTTCGAGCGCTTACTTACCGTTGGGTCGAATCGTCACAAATTGCGCAGTATCGCCGCCACGACGCACGAGCAACACCGCGGGTTTGGACCGATCGAGCTTGGTGACCATGTCGTTGAATTGCTTCGCGTTCGCGACTTCCGCGTTGTTAACCGAAAGAATGACGTCGCCCGCGCGCAATCCGGCCCGTGCCGCGGCTCCTTCGGCCGATTCGACCAATACACCGCCACTCACACGCAAGTCGTGTCGACGCGCGGCGTTGAGATCGGTCACGACAAGCCCGAGGGCGTTGGATTCCGCTCCTGCCTTGGGTTTGTCGGGCGTCGTGCCACGCGTGCTCGCGGCCGCGCGTTCGGGATCGAGTTCCGCGACGGTGACGTTGAGGTCGCGAAGTTGACCTCGACGCCACACTTGTATCGTCGCGGACGTTCCCGGACGGGTATTGGCGACCGCACGACGCAACTCCGCCGCGCGATCAATCGCTCGGCCTTGCCACTTCAGCAAAATGTCGCCCGGTTCCACGCCGGCTTTCTCGGCTGGACCGCCCCGCTCTACTTGGCGGATCAACACGCCGGTTTGCTTGACGTTGAGCGTATCGGCGAGTTCCTTGCTCAAGTCTTCGATACCCACGCCGATACGGCCACGCGTGACGCGCCCAACGGCGCGAAGCTGTTCGGTGACGCGCATGGCTTCGTCGATGGGGATCGCGAACGAGATGCCCATGAATCCGCCCGTGCGTGAATAAATCTGCGAGTTGATGCCGATCACCTCGCCCTTGAGGTTGATCAAGGGGCCGCCGGAATTCCCTGGATTCACGGCCACGTCGGTTTGGATGAACGGCACGAGGTCGCCCGTGTCACGTCCCTTGGCGCTGACGATGCCGGCCGTGACGGTGTTATCGAGACCGAACGGCGAGCCGATCGCGACCACCCATTGGCCAACCTTGACTTCGCCCACGTCGCCAATCGTGACCTTAGGCAAACTCGTCGCGTCGATCTTCACAATCGCCACGTCGCTGCGCTTGTCGGCGCCGATGATCTTGGCCTTGAACTCGCGCTTATCGGGCAAGGTGACGTACACATCGTCGGCGCCTTGAACGACGTGCGCGTTGGTCATAACGTAGCCGTCGGCCGAAATGATGAAGCCCGAGCCAACGCCACGCGGCACTTCTTGCTCCTGCGGCGCGTCGCCGCCGCGTCTGGGCGCTTGCCGTGGGTTCGGCTGTTGCGGCGGGAAAAATCGCCGGAAGAAGTCGTATAGCGGATCGTTCTCGTCGAGATCCGGCATGTTGGGGAACGGACTGTTACGGCTTGCGGTGTCTTGCCGAATACGCTCTGTCGTGCGGATATTGACGACGGCCGGGCCGACGCGATCGACCAATTCAGTGAAATCCGGCAACGCGCGCGACGGCGCGGCGGTAACGGGCTGAGCGATGGCGGGCGATGCGACCATGCCCATCGCGCACCCAAGTCCTAAGGCGACGACGGCCAACGCGCGACGAGTGGTGCCGCTCACGAGGAGAGGTGCATCTTGCATATCGTTTCTCATTAGGGTTTGACGGAGGGAGGATTGCGAATTTCCACGGCGCCGGCGAAGGCGCGAATCGAAGCCATCGGCGCCTCGCCTAGTACCGTGATGAGCCATTCGTTATGACGGCGGCTCAGCATGTTGAGCGAGCCGCGATTGGCGACGATTTCAGCGACCGGTTTGCCTTCGCGCCACGGTTCGATGAACACCGATATGGCGGCTAGTCCATCGCTGAACACGAACTGCCCCACATCGTGTTGGCCCGCGACGGCACGCTTGACCTCGCGCGTCTTTTCAAATCCCGGCACCGCTGAATTGACCGACCATCGTGTCAGCGCTTGCGTCGTCGCGCTGGCGTGCTCGACGCGCCAGCCTTGCGTGTCCCAACTTGGCTTTAGGGCATTGCGATCGATGGGGCCGCCAATGCGTAGCTCGGTGAAGGCGATTTGCTCGACGATCTGCGAACGTTCATCCATCGTTTGCGCCTTGACGAGCAAGCCGGTTTGACGATCGACCCACAGCCGATAACCGAACCGCATCTTGTCGCGCGGGCCCAGCGTCAGTACGTCGGTATCAAGACCCGCCACGCGTTCGCTTCCAACGCGTTTAACGTCGTAGTACTGCGCGATTTTTTGTGGAGTTGCTTGCAGCAATGCGGGAAACGCATCGCGCTGCGCCCCTCGCTCGACCAATACCGTGCGGCTGTCGGGCATCAGGCAACGCGTTTCGTCGCCTTGCCGAAATACTTCGCGCGGCGTGCCATCGAGAACTTCGAGCTTCTCGCGCGCGCCGTCGGGTTCCACTACGTGCACGACGCGCGAGGCCTGCACCGCTCCGCCTTGTTGATAAACGAACACGCCGGTGTATTCGAGTTTATCGGCGGCGGTTTGTAGTTTTTGAAGCCACTGTTGAGCCGTCGGTGCATCGCTTGCCCACGACGCGGTGTGCAGGATGACCATCAACCATCCGGCCGCAACCCACGTGCCGGTTCTCACCCCCTTCCCTCTCATCGCTTGCTCGCAGTGTTGTCGGCGTATGGAGAGCGGTCGAACGATGCCGCCTTGACGTACGGCGCCACGCCCTGCATTCGCGTTGAGGGAGCGTATTGCTGATGCGCGAATAAGTACTCGTGCAATGTCGGAGGAAGCGGCGCGGCCGCTTGCACGGGGGCCGTGGCTGGAGCGGATTGGAAAAGCGTGGGTAGCGCGATCCAAGATACCGTCGCCACCGCGGCGGCGATCGCCACGGCGGGCGCGCCGTATTGCCTCCACGCTTTTCGCCAACGTCTTGCGGGAGACGGTTCCGCGCGCAACGGCGCAGGTGGGAAATGAATCGGCTCTTGCTCCAAGGCTTTTGCCATTCGACTCGCGAACGCTTGGTCGTCCAACGACGTAGCGCCGAGCCTAAGTGCGTCGCCGATTGCTTGATAAGTCAGCCAACGGTCTCGTTCGAAAGGGTCGTCTAGCAAACGATCGATTGTTCGATGCGCATCGTCGCGCTCGAGCTCGCCATCGACGAGTGACGAAAGCTTCATCGGGTCCACAGCCATACGCGTTTCCTTGGTACTACGTAACGTGTTTTCGTTGTCCCGCACCGGGTGCTACCAGCGGCGGTCCTTAGGCGTATCGAGCAACGGCCGCAAGCGCTCCGAAATGGCCTCGCGGGCACGGAAGATGCGCGAACGTACCGTTCCAATGGGGCAATTCATCGCTGCCGCGATCTCCTCGTAACTCAGACCTTCGATCTCGCGCAGCGTGATTGCCGTCCTAAGTTCCGCCGGCAAATCCGCCATTGCACGATTCACCGTATCGGCCACCTGTTTCGTCATCAACAACGATTCTGGCGTACTGATATCCCTTAGTTGGTCCGCCTCGTCGAAAGTTTCCGCTTCCTCGGGATTGCTTTCAGTTCGCGTTGGGGCACGTCGGCCTTGCGATACCAGGTGATTCTTGGCGGTGTTGACGGCGATTCGATACAGCCATGTGTAGAACGCAGAGTCGCCACGAAACTGCGGTAAGGCACGATACGCCTTAATAAACGCCTCTTGCGTGATGTCTTCGATTTCGACAGGGTCGCGAATTAGGCGCGACAGTAGGCGATGCACCTTGCGTTGGTACTTCAGCACAAGAAGTTCGAAGGCGTTTTTCTCGCCCCGTTGCACGCGTTCGATCAGGGCTTGATCAATCGCGCGATCTCCCACCGCCACGTTTGCGGCCTCGCTTTCCTCGACGGCGTTTAATTCTCCAACCTGGAGATTGTCTGTGGATTGCTCGAGGTTGTCGTTGGCAACGGCTGAATTTTCCTCGGGATTGGGCGTAAGGTGCGTGACATTGTCATCGCTAGACGATGAGCGACCACCGAGGGCTTGCATCGGTCTTGTATCAGTCAATGATTGAATCCACCCGGAGGGGATTGGTTTATTTGTGTCCATCGCCTCGTTGGATAGATGCCGCTCGTGATTAAGAAGCACCTTTCACAGCTCGACCAGTTTGGCATCAAGTGTACTAAGCCTGACCTGACTCCTTAAAACGCCTTTCTTGGCGCGATCCATGCATGCTCCAGCGCGCATAAATCAACCAACGCCGCCACGCTTGCGCATCCCGAGTACTGCCGGGGCCGACGACGATTGGTCGTGTGCCTACTTGCAAACCCATCCAATTCCCCGCGCACCACATGATGCGGGCGGATTGGTTGGAAAAGACACAGCAACAACCGCCATCGGTCTGAACGCGCAGTACATAGCGCGCGCGCGTAGCCGAGTAAATCTGGCGCATCGACCATACCGTGGCGAATACGAGAACGAGTCCGAGCGCGATTAGCGTTGATCGCTTGAATTCGTCCGCATACCCGACGAGCACCGCGGCGCTACCTGACACCCCCGCAAGCCCTAGGCCCGATAAACCAACCGCGAGCATTGGCGCGAATCGAAGTTCGACTTCAAACGAGGATTGCCGATGATCCTTAAGCGTCATGCATTCCCCACCGTTTCGCGGTGGTGGTTATGGGCGCTTGAATACCAATGTGCCGTTCGTTCCGCCAAACCCAAAATTATTTTTAACGGCGATGTCGATTCGCATATCGCGCGCTGCGTTGGCGCAATAGTCGAGATCGCATTCCGGATCCTGCTCGAAGATATTGATGGTCGGTGGCGATACTTGGTGATGAATGGCCAATACCGAGAACACCGATTCGATGCCGCCGGCTCCGCCCAATAAATGCCCGGTCATCGACTTGGTCGAGTTCACCACGAGCTTTTTCGCCACGTCCACGCCAAACGCCGCTTTGATCGCGTTGGTTTCGTTGACGTCGCCCAAGGGCGTCGATGTTCCATGCGCGTTCAGATACTGCACCTCGTCAACGTTGACCTTGGCATTGCGCAAGGCGTTGACCATCGCGCGACGCGGACCGTCGGTATTGGGTGCGGTCATGTGAAAGGCGTCCGCGCTCATGCCATAGCCCGCGACTTCGGCGTAGATCTTTGCGCCGCGCGCTTTCGCATGTTCGTACTCTTCGAGCACGAGCACGCCCGCGCCCTCGCCCAACACAAACCCGTCGCGATCCTTATCCCAAGGACGCGAGGCGGTGGCGGGGTCATCGTTGCGTTGGGAAAGCGCGCGCGCTGCCGCGAATCCGCCAATACCCAAGGGACTTACCGTGGACTCGGCGCCGCCCGCCAGCATCACGTCGGCATCGCCGTACTCGATCATGCGAGAGGCTTCGCCGATCGAGTGCAGCCCAGTGGTGCAAGCGGTGACGATCGCGATGTTCGGACCCTTAAGTCCGTAACGAATGCTTAAGTGCCCCGAGATCATGTTGATGATCGAACCCGGCACGAAGAACGGCGAAATACGCCGCGGCCCGCGTTCGATCAAATCCTTGTGGTTATGTTCGATCATCGGCAAGCCGCCGATGCCCGAGCCCACGAGCACGCCGATGCGTTCGGCGTTCGCTTCGTTGGCTTCAAGACCGCTGTCTTCCCACGCTTGAATACCAGCGGCAAGGCCGTAATGGATAAACGTATCCATGTGACGTGCCTCTTTGGTCGGTATGTATCGCTCGACTTCGAAGTCTTTAACTTCGCCAGCGAAACGCGTGGACAACGCACTCGCATCGAATTTAGTGACGGGGCCGATACCGGTACGACCCGCAAGCAAATTGCTCCAGGCGGTATCCACGGTATTTCCAACGGGGCTGATAAGCCCGAGTCCAGTAACAACGACGCGGCGACGAGTCATGAAAATGGTGAAACTTGAAAAGTGATTGGCCCGATGGTCAACGCCATAAGCGACACGCGCCGCTCAACTGCATGGTCAAGCGGCGCGAGGACGGCGATGAGCAACGATTCCTTAGGCCTTTTTATGGCCTTTTACGTAATCAATCGCTTGTTGCACGGTTGTGATCTTCTCAGCTTCTTCGTCGGGAATCTCGGTTTCGAAGGCGTCTTCGAGCGCCATCACGAGTTCAACCGTATCTAGCGAGTCCGCGCCAAGATCGTCAACGAAAGAAGATTCGTTTTTGATATCCGCTTCGTTAACGCCAAGCTGTTCGGCAACGATCTTCTTTACGCGGGCTTCGATGTCGTCCATGAATTCTCCTCGGAGGTTGGAAACCTTATGTTGTCTAAAGTGGCTTCCGCGCGGCGGATTCTACCAGCGCGCGGATGGGCCTTATTGGCCTTGTCGCGTTCGTGAAACGACGCGCATTAGGCCATGTACATGCCGCCATTGACGTGCAGCGTCTCGCCGGTGATGTATGCCCCGGCGTCGGAGGCAAGAAAGGTCACCGCGGCAGCAATATCTTCGGCGTGACCAAGACGGCCAAGCGGAATATTGGCCAGCAAAGCGGCTTGTTGCTTTTCATCCAACGAACGCGTCATGTCGGTGTCGATGAATCCGGGCGCGACGCAATTAACCGTAATGCCGCGACTGCCAATTTCACGAGCAAGAGCGCGCGTCATGCCCGCAACACCCGCCTTCGACGCCGCGTAATTCGCTTGCCCGGGATTACCGCTCGCGCCGACCACCGATGTGATGTTGATGATGCGCCCTTGCCGTTGCTTCATCATCGGCTTGATCGCCGCGCGCGAAAGACGAAACACCGCGCTTAGATTGGTTGCGATCACCGCGTCCCAGTCGTCGTCTTTCATGCGCATGGCTAAGGTGTCGCGTGTAATGCCCGCGTTGTTGACGAGGATGTGAAGCGCGCCGTACTCCTTGGCAATGCTTTCAATTAGCGCCACGGCGGCCGCGGCATCGTTCACATCAAGCGCGACGCCACGGCTCTTACCGCCCGCGCCGTGTTGACCATTACCCGCCAGCGCTTCGGTTATGCCTGCCGCCCCAGCTTCGGTGGTTGCGGTGCCAATCACCGTTGCCCCGTGACGCGTAAGGTCGAGCGCGATGGCGCGTCCAATGCCGCGAGAAGCGCCCGTGACGAGGGCGATCCGTCCGTCAAGATTTTGTTGCATGGTTAAGCGTTAAGAGCGGCGAGCGTTGCGCTCAGCGATGCCCGGTCGTGGATGTTATGAATCAGTAATTGAGGTGCGATGCGTTTGGCCATGCCAGCCAAGACCTTACCCGGTCCGCATTCGACGAGGTGGGTCACGCCTTGCGCCGCCATGGCCTGCACGGTCTCCACCCAGCGCACGGGCGCCGCGGCCTGACGCACCAGCTTGGCCTTGATTTCGTCGGTATCGTTAGTCGTCGCGACGTCAACGTTGTGAATCACCGGGATCGCTGGCGCTTGGATGTTTTCAGTGGCTAAACGTTGCGCGAGCCGCTCGGCCGCTGGGCGCATCAGGCTCGAATGAAATGGAGCCGATACGGGCAGCACCAAAGCGCGCTTAGCGCCCGCCTCCTTGGCGGCCGTGCATGCACGCTCGACTGCCGCCTTGTGTCCTGCGATGACGGTTTGCGCCGGATCGTTGAAGTTCACCGCTTCGACGACCTCGCCTTGCGCCACGCTTGCGCAAACGTCTTGCACGCGCGCGCCGTCCAACCCGAGGATCGCGGCCATCGCACCCACACCGACCGGTACGGCTTCTTGCATGACTTGCGCGCGAAAGCGCACGAGGCTCGCGGCTTGCGCAAGCGTCAAGGCCCCAGCCGCCACCAAAGCGGTGTACTCACCCAAGCTATGACCAGCCACGACCGAGGGCGCCGCCCCGCCCGCGGCTTGCCATGCGCGATAAAAAGCCGCGCCGCCGGCCAACATGATGGGCTGGGTATTGGTGGTGAGATTAAGCAGATCGACCGGGCCGCGTGACGCCATCTCCCGTAAATCGGTGCCGATGGCGTTGGAGGCTTCGTCGAGCGCTTGCGTCACGACGGCATCTCCTTCAAAACCATCGAACATGCCGACGCTTTGCGAGCCTTGTCCTGGAAAGACGAATGCGATCTTCATTGGGTTGTTACATGCGTAGTAAAACACTGCCCCAGGTGAATCCGCCGCCAACGCCTTGAAGCAATACCGTGTGGCCTTGCTGAATACGACGATCGCGAATCGCGACATCGAGCGCGAGCGGTACCGATGCGGCCGACGTATTACCGTGGCAATCCACGGTCACGACTAAGCGATCGAGCGGTAGTCCTAATTTTTTTGTCGTCGCGTTCAGTATGCGTACGTTGGCTTGATGCGGGATCGTCCAATCGATCGAGGCTGCGTCTATGTTGGCGAGGGCCAGTACTTCGCGCGCGCTGGAGTCGAGCGCATTGACGGCAAGCTTGAACACGGCTTGTCCGTCCATCCGAAGAAAAGGATGACCCACGATCTGCCCCTGCGCGACGCCGCCCGCCACGCACAGGATGCGCGAGTAGGAACCATCCGCGTGCAACTTGGCGGCGAGCACGCCTGGCGACTCGCTAGCCTCGAGCACGACGGCGCCCGCACCATCGCCGAACAACACGCATGTCGTGCGGTCGTTCCAATCGAGGATGCGCGAAAACACTTCGGCGCCGATCACCAACGCGCGCCGATATACGCCCGTTCGAATCAAAGCATCCGCGGTGGTCAACGCGTAGACAAAACCGCTGCATACCGCTTGAACATCGAACGCGGCGCACCGCGAGATTCCAAGCGCTGCCTGCACGAGACACGCCGTGCTTGGAAAAATCATGTCCGGCGTGGACGTGGCGAGCACGATGAGGTCGATTTCATCGACCGTTCGTTCTGCCGCGTCAAGCGCTCGACGCGCGGCGTCGGTGGCGAGAGATGCAGTTGTCTCGCCGTTGCGCGCGAGATAACGTTGGCGAATTCCCGTGCGCTCGACGATCCATTCGTCCGATGTCTCGATGCCGCGCTCCGCGAGTTCTTGCGCGAGCTGCGCATTGCTGACGCAACTAGCGGGCAAAGAACTCCCGGTCCCCGCGATGCGTGTATGAATCATGGTGATTAAGCTGCTTGCGGGGTTCCGGACGGGCCGACCGCTGGTAGGGGATGAGACTTCCGATACGTCTCGACTTGTGTCACGACCCCTTCGAGCAATCCGCCTCGCGCGGCGTCATACGCGCGTTTTAGCGCCCATTCGAAGGCGTAGGCATCGGCGGAGCCATGGCTTTTAAAGACCACGCCGCGCAAACCTAGCAAGGCGGCGCCGTTGTAACGACGGTGATCGACGCGTTTGCGGAAGTGCCTAAGGATCGGATACGAAACAAGCGCGGCGAACTTCGGCCACAGCCCGCGAGTGAATTCCTCCTTGATGAAACCGCCGAGCATTTGCGCTAGGCCTTCACTCGTTTTAAGGGCCACGTTACCCACGAATCCGTCACACACCACCACATTGGTCGTGCCGCGAAAGATGTCGTTGCCTTCAACGTTGCCATGGAAATTCAAATTCGAGCCGCGTAGGAGTTCGCCAGCCTCCTTCACCACTTCGTTGCCCTTGATCACTTCTTCGCCGATATTCAACAGGCCAATCGAGGGCCGTGGATTGCCTTCGAGACTCGAGACCAGTGCCGCACCCATGATGGCGAATTGCAAAAGATGATCGGCCGCGCAGTCGACGTTCGCACCCAGATCCAACACGACCGTGCCGCCGCCCTTCATGTTGGGCAATGAGCTGGCAATTGCCGGGCGATCGATGCCATCCAGCGTTTTTAAAACGTAGCGCGAGATGGCCATCAAGGCACCGGTATTGCCTGCGGAAACCGCAGCGTTGGCTTCGCCTGATTTCACCAACTCGATCGCCACGCGCATCGACGAGTCTTTCTTGCGACGTAGCGCGATTTCGATCGCGTCGTCCATGGCAACGACTTCGTCCGCATGGCGAATCGCGGTGCGTCCGCCTTCCTTTAGCTCGTTGAGCAAGCCAGGCGCGATTTTTTGCGCGAGTGCCGCGCGAATGTCGGGTTCGCGCCCCACCAAGATAAGTTGGGCGTCGG
>DASTRU010000176.1:0-14512 GCA_035761045.1 Burkholderiaceae bacterium
TGCGTGAGCGCTGTCGCCAGGGGGCGATAAAAAAGCGCGAGTGTCCATCGCAACACGCAATTGATGCTTGGAACAAGAATCGCAGTACTTATATCAATCGCCTTAATGCGAGTTTAGTTAAGCTCAATAAAGAAAACCTTAATGTCGTTAAATTAAAATTGACGGGTAAGTAAAAACACTTTCTGCAATGCTAAAAGCATCTCTCTGCTGCTGAGTTAAATAGTCTCGAAGTTAAGGCGGCTACTGTTTCAAGCAGTAGCCGTTTTCGTATTAAAAGCTTAGAGCTTCTTGATTACTAACCAGCGCAACCATTGGCACATCGGTACATCGGCCTCACCATCTTGAGAATGGTCACATTCTGACTTCCACTGACCTCACCACGCTTATTTGTGCCATCTGCCCGGTGCTTTTTTGAGGCTGCAATTTTTCGTCTCACGGTTTTTCGTGGATGAACTTCCGGGCACTAGCGATGGATGTTGTTTTAGCCCGACCCGCCTAACGCAATTGTTATTTTTCTGCAAAATTACGAATGCCCTGTGGGTAAAAGTTACCAATAACTAGTGCGGTTAAGTGAGGCGTTTAGATCGACACAAGGTTCTACTTGCGTAACTAATTCATGGGGAGTTCTGAAGAATGAAAATTACTAAACAAGAGCACGTAAGCGCGATCGCGAAAACCGTGTTAACTGCTGCGCTTAGCATAAGTTTTCTCGTGCCAGCACAAGCTGCTATTACTGATAACGTTTATACAAAAGTAGTAAACGTTGCAGCACAGGACAGAATAAGTGGAGACGAGTTAACGAAAAGAATTGGAAAACAGGGAAGCGTTGAAGCTATATCGACGCCACTTACCTCAAAAGCAAAAGCCAAAATTAATGATGCAAAAAAGGTATATGACTTGGTAAGCAGGCTTGGAGACAAGGGCAGAAGACTTACTGATGACTACGTTGCTCGTGAAAAACGAGCAACGGATAAGTTAAAACAAATTCCAGTAGCGCTTCGAGATTTAAGAAAACTCACAGACGATGTTGCGAGGTGCAAGAAAACGAATAACAACAATCGTTTTTCTTGTGGAAAAGAATTGTGGTTGGTGGCCTTTCAAGAAATGAAAATTAATCGTACGGCCAAAGAATTGACGAACGTTTGTAATCAAATAAACGAAATACTTCAGCTCATGAAAATGTTGGCCAAGCAACAGCCTAACCAAAAAGGATAGTTTTTTAAGCTACAAAGTTTCGAAAAAGAGGCGTGTCATTAGTTGGCATTGCAGTGTTTGGAAAGCCTTGGTGATAAATCACTAAGGCTTTTCTTTTTGGTACTTAAAGGATGAGCTTGCAAAGGCAAATCAATTAAGAGACTAGCTATTTCTGATTGGTGATGGCTAGTTTTTTAACTGCTAGCCCTGTGCAGAAAACAATTAACGAGAGGTGAATACCATGCACGCGAATGCGTGATGAAGAACTGCTTTTTCAAGCGTGAGCATCTCGCTTATTGCTAGAAGTCATCTTCTCTCAACTTATCCTTGGTTTGATGATTGGCAGGTAGGTCAAATACCGACGCAGCGAAAAATATAAGCGCCAAGAGAATAAGCGAACGCATGCGAAGCGGTATGAGGTTTGATCAAATCAGGAGAGCAATAGACAAAAGCGTGGAAAGATTGCGCGCCAGATACCTTGGTCTCTACAAAACATTGGGAAAAGGTAGTAAGGCAATTGAGATACGTAAGGCTTATGACGACGCGGAAAAACCGTTTTACAGCGCGGCGCCACATTACTGAAGCAATACAAAACTTAATTTTTGTGAATGGCGAGTGGCGACGAAGGATTAAACGTTACTAATGATTCGCATGACCAAATAATGTTTCTGAGCACGCCTACTCGTTTTTCTTTATATCTTCGAAAAAGGTTTTGAACATGGCCACAAAAATAATATCGCGCTCTACAAACGCGTTGATTAAAGCGACGATCGTCGCAACTTTCGGGGTAATTCTTTCTGCAACCGCGCATGCCGCTGTTACCGATAACGCTGGCACAAAGCTGGTTACCATCGTTGCTTTGAAAGATAAGAGTGTGCAGTCGACAAAACAGGGCTTGTTGAGCGGGCTAACTTACGATGCCATCAGAAAAAAAATAGATAGAAATTCTGAAGACCTGCTTAAGAAGCTAAAGGATCACTATGGTTCCTTAGGAAAAGGCGACCTCTCGCGGTATTTGGCGGTTGAGCGAAAGGCAGTTAGTGATCTTGCCAGACTCAATGCGGCGTTAATAAGCATGCGAGAGAGGCAAAAAAAATGGAACTTTTGCATGATGACGAAGAATGGCAATCACAACGCATGCAGCGTAGAGAGGCTGCTCCTGTTGGTTGAAGAGACCAAAGTTAAGAATAGGCAAAAGGATCTTAAAGACAGCGGTGGAGACCTGAGGGCCTTGCTTCAAAAAATTCTCGCTATCGCAGGAAATCCCGGAAATAATGGCAGCCGCCCAAGTTCGTCACGTCGTTAAAAAAATTGGCTGTTTTTTATAAAAATAGAACTAAAGAAAAAGCGGTTACTGCAAAAGCGGTAGCCGTTTTTTTACGAGTGAGTGGCGGACTGGCGTTGCGAAATCAACCGAATTTATTCAATTTGTTAGCTCTGGCGTTAAGCAACTGGCCGTTTGAAAATGGTTGAGGATAAAAGCTCGTTCACTAATTATTAGTTTTGTTCAAAACTCGCAATTAAGGGTGAATGGAAGTTACCAAGATAACGCTCGAGTAGATCGCTTCTTAAGCCCCTACATTGGCTACTGACTTTCGTTTTGATAAAGCGTGAGGTTCTCGAACATGGCATCGATAATTAAAAAATGTTGTTCGTGTCAACTAATGAAGTTGGTGTTAGTCGTGATGTTTGGACTAAATCTAATCAGGCCCGCGTATGCGGTAATCACTGACAATTCCAACTATAGGTTGGTCAATATTGCGGCGATGTTCGATCCCAAGGCGGCTGCGATATCAAGAGGATTGATAAACGGCGATGACAACGCGGCAATCATTAAATCAATAACAAGCACAAGCACTTCAAAAAAAGTATTTAGAAGAGCTTAAGCGGGATTACAAAACGCTTGAACGTGTTAACACGCCCTCTGCAAAAGCTTTAATTAAGAGTCGAAATGGCCTTGAGAAGAAAGCCTCGACTAATTACGGCAGATTAAAAAACAAGATAAATAAGCTTAAAAAAACGCCGCGGATAGAGCGTTGCCAAACGCTGGTGGGAGAAAAATTTTGCGTGCCAGTTGTTGTAAGACCGTTAAGCACCGGGGAGATATTTACGATAGCTCGAAAAGAAGTGATCGAGCTCGAATCGAGCATCGCTGCTCTTCGTACTGCAAACCATCGATTACAACGGGAAGCTTTACGTAAAGGAATATCGTTTAGATAGTCGGTGCACGAGACTTGCGCTGGTATGACCGCGTAGTTGTATATAAGAAGCGCGTCGATGGGGTTTGCCAACTAAACGCCTCGCTCATACCCCGTGTTAAATTCCGGCGGCCTGTTTCCTCCCTAGCCGCCATGCCTGTTTCACTGTCTCAATTGCCTAATGTCGCCTTCGTCGGAGGCGGCAACATGGCGCAAGCTCTTATTGGTGGATTACATGCGCGCGGCGTGCCAAGCGTGCGCATGTTTGCCGTCGACCCTAACGACCAAGCACGCACGCATATCGCTCAACAATGGAATGTGAATAGCGCGGCGACGATAGATGCGCGTGTGACGGATGCGCGAGTCGTGGTGCTAGCCGTCAAGCCGCAGTCCATGCGCGAGGTTTGCTCGCTTGTGCAGCCGTTCTTGCATCCACAAGCGTTGGTATTAAGCGTAGCGGCCGGCATTCGCGCGGTGGATTTAGCGCGTTGGCTAAACACTTCGCGCATCGTGCGCACCATGCCGAATACGCCTGCGCTCGTGGGCGCCGGCATGACCGGTTTGGCTGCGTTGCCAACGGTTAGCGAACAAGAACGTGAGATCGCGCAAACCTTGATGTCAAGCGTAGGCGATGTGATGTGGGTCGACGACGAAGCCATGCTCGATGCCGTCACCGCCGTCTCGGGCAGCGGCCCCGGCTATGTGTTTTTATTTATCGAGGCGCTGGAACGCGCCGCGCGCGAGCTGGGGTTTGACGCGGTCGACGCGCGTCGGCTCGCCACCGCAACCTTTACCGGTGCCAGTACGTTAGCCGCGCGCTCCGACGAGTCGCTGACGGTGCTGCGAGAACGCGTAACGTCCAAGGGCGGCACCACGCACGCGGCCATTAGCACTATGCAATCGCACAACGTGCCCGAGCACATTGTTCAAGGCGTGTTGGCCGCTGCGACGCGCAGCCAAGCGCTTGGCGATGAGTTTGGCCGCGCGGGGTAATTCCTTAGTTAATTCATAAATCGTATGAACGACATTCTTCAACGCATTCTCGCTACTAAGGCTGATGAGGTTTCGCGCGCGCGTCGGCAACGTTCGTTTGCTTCGCTTGAGGACGAAGCGCGCGAGGTGTCCGCGCCGCGTGGGTTCGCGCGTGCCATCACGCAACGCGTTTGCGCGGGCGAGGCAGCGGTGATCGCCGAGGTGAAGAAAGCATCGCCTTCGAAGGGCGTGTTGCGCGAGTTGTTTGAACCGGCGCAGATCGCGCGTAGTTATGAACGCGCGGCGGCCACGTGCTTAAGCGTGTTGACCGATCGCGAATATTTCCAAGGCGATAACGCTTACTTGCAAGCGGCGCGCGCGGCGTGCGCGTTGCCGGTGCTGCGCAAGGATTTCATCGTTGATGATTATCAAATCGTTGAAGCGCGCGCGATTGGCGCGGATGCGGTGCTGCTAATCGTTGCCGCGCTTGACGACGCGCAGTTGCGCGATCTCGAACAAGTCGCGCAAGCGTTCTCGCTCGATGTGTTGGTGGAAGTGCACGACGCGAAGGAGCTTGAGCGCGCGTTGAAGCTCACCACGCCGCTGGTGGGCATCAACAATCGTAATTTGCGGACCTTTGATGTGTCGTTGCAGACAACGATTGACTTACTCGACCGTATTCCAAACGACCGTGGGGTGGTGACCGAGTCGGGCATCCTCGCGCACGACGACGTGCGCCGCATGCGCGAGGTGGGGGTGAACGCGTTCTTGGTAGGCGAGGCATTCATGCGCGCGCCCGACCCCGGCCAGGCGCTCGCGCAATTGTTTTCAGTCGGCGTTTGAGCCCAGCCAGACGCGTTGTTGTTTAAGCGCGGCGCGGTCGGGTTTGTCTTGGCTGCCTAACGAGATTGACGACAACGCGGCCGCGAATTCCACTTCGAATAAATGCAATTCATCGCGGCGAAACGCGTGCACGGCGGCGCGTTGCGAGGGCTTGTAGCGCGCGAGCAGTTTAGGTAGCGACGCGTCGGTGACGCGCAGTCCATCGATGGCGACCAGAACATCATCGGCACTTAAGCCCGCGCGTTGCGCGGCGCCGCCTTCATAGGCGGTGGCGATGACGCAATCGCCATTGCGCGCGCGAATCTTAATGTCGAGCGAGGCGGATGATTTCGCGCTTTCGTCACGCCATTCAATGCCCATCGCGTCGAATAATTTTTCGAGCGGTAATTCCGTTGTGCCATAGGCCCAATCGCGCACTTGTTTTGCGAGCGAGACGCCGGTCGCGGCTTGCGCGATGTCGACGAAGCCATCTTCGGCGAGGCCGCGCGGTGCGCCGTTATAAAAGTCGCGGCCGTATTCGCGCCACAAGACGCGCATCACGTCGTCGAGCGAGCGGCGGCCTTGGGTTTGCGTGCGGATATACAAATCAAGCGCTAATGCGACGAGCGAGCCCTTCGCGTAATAACTAATCGTGGCGTTGGGCGAGTTTTCGTCGGGCCGGTAGTACTTCGTCCACGCGTCGAACGATGCATCGGCCACGCTGTGACGTAAGCGGCCGGGCGTTTTGCGCAAATCGTTAATCGTCTTGGCCAGGTTCTTGAAGTACTGCTCGCGCGTGAGTAGGCCGGTGCGTACGAGCGTTAAGTCGTCGTAATAGCTGGTGAAGCCTTCGAAGATCCACAGAAGGCGTGTGGCGTTGCCGGCTTGCAAGTCGTACGACGCGAACGCTTGCGGTTTGATGCGCTTGACGTTCCAGGTATGAAAGTACTCGTGCGATACGAGTCCTAAGAAGCCGCGATACGCCTCGCTGAATTCGTGTTGACCGAGCACCGGTAAGTCGTTGCGCGAGCAGAGCAACGCGGTGGAGGCGCGATGCTCCAATCCGCCATATCCATCGCCCACGGCGGTGACGAGAAAAACGTATCGATCCACGGGCGCTTGTTCGGTCTTCGGCTCGAACAAGCGAATCTGCGCTTCGCAAATGCGCTTTATGTCGTTCGTGAGGCGCTTCTCGTCGAGATTCGGCACACGACCAGTAATCGCGACTTCATGCGGCACGCCGCACGCGTTGAATCGCAACAGCGTGAAGCGGCCAAGTTCGACGGGATGATCGATCAACTCGTCGTAATTCGCGGCCTCGTACAGGCCAAAGCCGTGGCGCTTTGCACCTCCCGCGCCGCGCGCTTCGCGCAAGGCAGTCGCTACTCTCCAATCGGAATAACGCAGGCCCGCGGGCGGATGAATGTCCACCACGCACGGGCGCTCTTCAAGCCCGAGTACACGCAAGAACACGCTCGTGCCGTTGAAGAACGCGTGGGTTTCATCCAAATGCGCGGCGCGCACGCTTAAGTCCCAGGCATACACCTCGTAGGTCAACACCAAGGGGCCATCGCACGGGGGCGCTTGCCAGGTGTGTTGATCGATCTTTGTAAGACGTACCGCGCGGTCATTCGCGCTGGCCTTGATCGACACGATGTGTCGCGCGAAATCCCTTAGTAAATAACTGCCCGGAATCCACGCGGGTAATGCCACGCGCACGCCTTCGGCCGGCGGGTCGTCAACAGTGAGCGTGACTTCGAATAGGTGCGCGGCCGGGCGGCTGGGGATGATCGAATAACGAATTGGAGCGGGCGGGCGTGGGCGGGGCATTGCGACGTTGGCCGTGGCATCGGCACTGAAACGATGGAGGCTTGCAGCCTAACGCACATCACGCCGTTGCCACGCTGGCGAACCGCACACGCGGTCGCGCGAGTCTTATAGGCCCAACATCAAGCGCAGGTTTTGCACGGCCGCGCCCGATGCGCCTTTGCCTAAGTTGTCGAGCCGCGCGACGAGCAGGGCGTGGCCATGTTGTTCGTGGCCATATACGCGCAGTTCGAGTTTGTCGCTGTCGTTCAACGCTTCGGGTTCGAGTTTGTAGTTGTCGCCATCGGCTACGGGTACGACGTCGACCAGTTCCGCGCCGGCATACCGTTGCGCGAGCGTGTCTTCAAGCTGCGCGCGAGAGGGGCGGCCCGGCAGTAAATCCAAATGCAACGCGATCGTTACCAGCATGCCTTGGCGAAAATGTCCGACCGAGGGCACGAAGATCGGCCGCCGCGCGAGCCCGGTGTAGCGCTGAAGCTCGGGCACGTGTTTGTGTTCGAACGCGAGGCCGTACAACTCAAACGCTGGACCGCCGTCGCGTTCGTGCGCCTCGATCATCGATTTACCGCCGCCCGAATATCCGCTCACCGCATGGACGGCGATGGGGTAATCGCGCGGCACGAGGCCCGCGTCGATCAACGGCCGCAGCAATGCGACCGCGCCCGTTGGATAACAACCGGGGTTGGATACCCATAAGGCGTTGGCGATGGTTTTTGCATGGTCGGGCGTGAGTTCGGCGAAGCCATACACCCAGCCGTCGGCCACGCGATGCGCGGTGCTCGCGTCCAAAATCTTAGGCGCGCGCGGACCGAGTTGCGCGGCGAGCATGGCGGACTCCTTCGCCGCGTCGTCGGGCAAGCACAGCACGACGAGATCGACCTCGGCCATCAGCGCTTGGCGCGCTTTCGGGTCTTTGCGAGAGGCGGCGTCGATGCTGCGGACGTCCACCGCGTCGAGGGCGTCGAGACGTTCGCGAATACCGAGGCCCGTGGTGCCGGCCTCGCCGTCGATGAATACGCTGGGTTTAGGCATGGTGCTGTGAGTGCGCGCGCAGTGGCGCGGTGGAGATGCGTTAGAAAGAAGGGTGTCGAGTGTAGCGAAGCGCGCGAGCGCGTTCGAGGTCGGCGGGCGTGTCGATATCGATCAGCACGCCGGAGTCGTTGGTATCGAGGCGATGCACGCCCGCAGGTTCGAGTAGATCTCGCGCGCCGCGATCGCCTTGTAGTTGAAGCAATGCGTCTCGATGTTGATGGGCAAAGCCCACTGGATGACCGCGTTGGCCCGTATGCCAGGGCGCCACGCGGTCGTGATGCGTTAAGGCGGTGGCGATGCGTTGAATGGTCACGGCTTGAACGCACGGCATGTCCGCGAGCGCGATGATCCAACCACTGGCTTGAGGGCTATGTTCGATCGCGAAGGCGATCATGCGGCCCATGCCTTCGTGCGCGTGATGCGCGACGACTACGTCGCAACCTGCTGCGCGTAAAAGATCGCCGCGCGCTGGAGCGGCAACGGGCACAACTGCGATGACGCGTTTGAGCGTCATGACTAATGGTTGCGCCGATGCGACGAGCACCGGCGTTCCACATTCATCGCATGAAGCGAGCAATTTATCGTCGCCGTCGTATACAGCTGCGAATCGCGATCCGCGCCCTGCTGCGAGCAATACGCCAACGACGCTCATATGGTTAGGCGTGTTTGCAAGTTGTTCTGTGTCAATAAGGTCTGAGACATAGCATTACAGGTTTAGACAGCGAGTAACGGCAAGGGATCGGGGTGCAGCGGTTGCGGCCAATGGCCGTCGGCACGCGTTCTGACGCCGTCTGACATCAAGCAATCGGTGGAGCCCGCTGCAGGATGGCCCGAACGCCCACTCTTGGGGTACTTGCGGTCGTAGCACTTTCACGAGACGGTCCTTGCGTCGCCGGAGACCGCTTCCCTACTGTCCGACCAAGCGGTCATAACCGTCGGCAATTTTCAAACCTTCAAAATTCCCAACTAAATATTCAGTTCTTCGGCTTTGCCTTTTGAGGTTGTTTGACGGACTTGAAGCGGCCGTAGAGTTCTTCTGCCGAAGGCGATGGATTCGCGTCCTTGGAAGTGTGGAATAGCTTGTAAATCCTCTCAAACTTCGCCCGGTCCTTCGAGTAGGACCAAGTCCACGTGACCTTATATGGATTCTTCTCACTCACACTGCGTTCCAGCAAGGTCTTGAACATGTAGTTGTTCATTGCCTTAGCGAACGACATTAGCCACCACGCAATGGTTTCGAGCATCTGCATGTCAAGCGATAACGGCTTCTCAAGCGCCCCGCTGTGCTGCTCAAGCCCCAACACAATGCCGTTCTGAGTCCCCAACTTGCCGAACCGATGGACACAGCAATGCCGGAGTTGGCAGACCTTTTCATATTCGACGAGTAATGTCTTTATGGTCTCGCTCACGTTTGAAACGTCAAGAAACTTGGCGAACGCCGCCTTGACATCCTTTTCGCTGGCAAATGAGTAGCCCTCGAGAAGAGCTTCCGCTACGGTGTTCTTGTTGTGATAGAGCACTGCCCCGAACGGCACGACATAACTATGTGAATCGGATTGAGCCTTCGCATCCGTGTTGATGATGGACCGTAGAACGGTTCTAAAAAAGCTTTCTACAGCAGAGACATACCCAAGTAGAAGCAAGCGACCGAACTCAGGGGAGATAGCTGTTGATGCAGCCCAGAGCTTATTGATTTCTTTGCAGTTCTCAATAAACGCATCAATCGCAGACACTGAGTCTTCGACGTAGGCGCAGTTGAAGAGCTGAACTGTGTTCAAGCATGGGCTGCCAAGAGCGCCTATCGTTGTGACGGCTGAGTAGTCTGCGGAAACTGGAGCGGTTGCCATAGTTCAGGACAGGAAATCGTCGACAAAACCATGCAGCACGTCAGAAATGCGAGCGCTGCGCCGGAGCCCGATGCCATCGGCGGTGCGAAGTTCGGCAGCGGGGTCTTGCATCGCCAAGTAGTCTCGAATTGTTCGTAGGCGAGGCAGTTCTTTCTTAATCGTTTGAATTTGCCACTGCGTCAGCCCCGGCACTTCTTCAATCGGCACACTCAAGCAGTTTTCAAAGGTCGAGATTGCGACCAGTTGGGAACCACAGTTCACGCAAAACCGCTGCGAATCGCTCACGCGCGGTGCCGCGCATGACGGGCAAGGGGGAAGTGCAAAGTCAAGGTCTTGGATAACGCTGGGGTCGTCTACATACTTCTCTAACTTTCGTCGCACTGGATGCTTTGCGCGTTTTCGACGAAGTGCCTCAGCTGTACTCTTCAACGTCCCTCCAGCGTCACCGCTGGTCAGCGCTCTGCTTTGAAGCAGTGCAGCTCCGTGTGGAATGAAACGTTGATAGATGCGTTCAGGTGTCCCATGTTTCACCTCCTTTGCATCAAAGATGAGACCAGCCTCAATGAGAAGCTGAAACATGCGCTGGACTATTGCCGTCAAGTCGTCTTTGGGAACTCCAACTAGTAATTGCACAACGACCGGATCGGTGTTCGAGGCCTTTATCGCTCGGACCATTCCGTTCAGCACCGTCTCTCCGACTGAGATAAGTTGTTTGAGCTTGGGTACCTTCTTGGCAATCGATCGAAACTCCCCGAGGCGGGCATTTAAATGCGTCTCGACAACTTGGTTCAGTGTCTGTTGTGTAGTCTTGGCCGGACGTTCTTTGAAGTCCTGCAGCATCGTCAGGTATGCACGGGGAATGCCGAAGGCCGCGAAGCGAAGCAAGTCGACCACATCCTGCGGAATCTGGTCAAAGTCCGCAAACCGGCAACGAGCAATTTGGTCCATGTCCGACTGATACTCGCCTGCTTCGACCGACAGCCAGACAAAGATGGCTGTGCTGTCCTGACCCGCGTGAAAGCGCGCGCTGTACTCAGTGGTGCCCGGATACACCGATGCCTTGGGAGCGATAGTCGATGACTTTAGTGCTCTAACGATGTCCAAGAACTCGACAAGATAGGTCGGTGTCAGCGTGAGCGCCGCATCATCCAGCAGCAAGACCGTTCGCTTCCGCCCTGCCGAGATGCGGGCCAGGTCCAGCAACTGCTGGATGCGACTCACGGAAATCTCGCGAGACAACGCCGTCTGGTCGGAGGACAGAGGTTGATTCCGCTCCAGTGCAGACACGAGTGCTTCTAAGCTCGCACGGGGCAGTCCGACCTTTGACTCAAGCTCTTGGACGAAAGCCGCATGTTCAGGCTTGTAGGAAAGACTTCCGTATGTTGCCAACACCACCAACCCTAGTGCCCACGCATGAAATTCATCGGGCGGCGAAGCACGAGATACTAGGAGAGGCTCAAGTCGATAGTACTTGTTGAACGATACATAGACCGCAAACGGCTTCGTGGCGTCGTCCTGACATGTGAGCCAGGCGTAACGCATCATGTGCGTCTTTCCACACCCCCGAGGACCGACAAGAGTCTTGAGACCGGAGCTTAGAAGTGCCTTGCGGACACTCTCGAAGAGCGCGCTGTCTGTCGCAGTCTCCTGAACAAGTTTGTTAGCTGGTATGTAGTCCGCTCGCTGCTCTAGCGACGCGTCAAGGTCGTCATTGTCTTGAACCGGGTTCTGCGCCAATTTCACTCCCTCAATTTCTCAGTCGGGTAGAACGATGCTTAGCACGTCGGACCGAGACAAATATTTCGCGCCCACCCCATGGGACGCGGCCTTAAGCGCAGCTCTGCCGTCTTCGCTTAGAAGATAGCCCAGCAGCATCTTTCGATGTTCTGGTGCGGTGCGAATGGCGAAGACACAATCGCTAATGACGCACACGCCGCGCGGCAGCAAGCAAATCTTCTCCTGAAGGTTGCGGCCGATTCGCGCTATCAGAATGTCTCCAGCTCGAGCGACTTTGTGGGAGGCTGAAAGAGGCAAGACTTTGCTGACCGGCTGAATGAACCTAGCTGGCACCGTTGGCACTGACGCGGCATTCGTTCCAGCAGGAAAGTCTCCGAGATGGAACACCGGCAATGGGCACGAGCGAATTTGGTTAGAGCTGGTCGTGCCTCGAAGCAACTCGTGAACGAGCGCTCCGAGAGTTGTCTGAAGCTGCTGGACATCCGTAGGACGATTCCCGTCAGCGCGTAAGGCGTGGAATGCGTAGTCAAGCCTAAGCATCGCCAGGTCAGTCGAAATAGTGATTGGCGCCGAAATTTCGCCCAGCTCGCTCATTTCGCTAAGCGCGACGTTTTGAGTCTCCCCTCCTCGCTTGGACAATACGAGCAAGTACGTTTGAGCCTCGGTTTTTGCGAAGGCCCGACGAGGAAGCTGCACAACACGCTCAACGCGATGTTGGCGTAGAAGCGTCTCTCGAACACCTCGATATTTCTGGCCGGTAATGAGTCCGTCGGGAAGTATTAATCCCAATTTTCCTCGCTGCCGCAGAAGTCGCAGGTTTTGAGCAATGAACAGTAGGTCTGCGCCGGCATCGTGAACGGATTGCAAGGCGCCAGATAAGCCTGCATCTTCCAAAATACGGCCAAAACTCGACCGCCAGCGAGGCCGCACAAACGGTGGGTTGCACAGCCCAACATCTACGCTGCCGAGCGGAACACCAATTCTGTCAGCCAGTTCATCATCTAGCGCATCGTGCGCGTGGTGGATGTGAGAGCCTTTCCAAGCCAGATCCCCCAAAGAGGCCCGGACAGCCGAGTCCATGTCGACGGTCACGTAACTTGCGCTTCTCCACTTCAGCTGCGCCGCACTGGCAAGCGCACCCTGACCAGCTCCCAACTCAAGGACCAGTTTCGGGCGCACCCCAGTCATGGCGTCAACGAGGGTCTGACTAACCTGCAAAGAGGTGTAGTAGCGACCCCAAGCGTCGGCATTTGCGCTCGGCCGCCTCAAATCCATCTCACGCGCTAGCGACATTCTGCTTTTCCAACAGTTTTCCCCTCACGCTGAGCGACCTAAGCCGCGCCCAGGACAGATAATTTTCTAGTGTAGTGGTTGAGTGATTAGACGAAACTCCCTGCCCGCTATTGCCCAAGAACTTTGTTGAGGGAGATTTCACGTCTAGTCCGAAAAGACGAGCGACTCGACTGCACCTATCTGCCATACCAAGGGACTCGGTTTGGAGGGAAAGCCTTGTGTGTATGTGTGTGCTGTGTCGATGCCCGTCCGCAGATTTCTGGATCGTGAACTCTTCTGAGTGAGCGAGGGACGCAAATGCCAAGTATCGGGGTTAGTCAAAGTTGCCTATTGGTGGTGGGGCGGTCGTACCTTTCCTGGCTCACCGAATGGCCGATGATGAACACCGCCGCCGCGTACAACTATTATTAGCATCGGGTGACTCAGTTCAATCTAGATCACGCGCCCAACGCAAGTCCAAGGTTCCCAACTTCCGCCACATAGCGCCAGCGGCAACCTTTATCAACGCTGTCTTAAGCCCTAACGCTCATCAACACAAGCGCTCGCAGACTTCTTCTGCGCGACCTGCACACCCACTCGCACCGCAACGATTTCCGCAAGGACCGACACCGCGATCTCCGCCGGCGTACGGCTTCCAATATGCAAACCGATAGGCCCATGCAGCCGCTCAATCTCGGCCTGACTCAAATCGAATTGCGCGAGCCTCTCGCGGCGTTTCGCGGTGTTCGCGCGCGAGCCCAAGGCGCCCACGTAAAACGCGGGTGACTTCAACGCTTCAAGCAGCGCCATGTCGTCAAGCTTGGGGTCGTGCGTGAGCGCGACGATGGCGGTATGCGCATCGGGCTCGATCGCGAGCACGGCGTCGTCGGGCATGCCATCAATAAAGCGCGCCGACGCTATGTCGAATCCCTCGCGGTATTCGGTGCGTGGGTCGCAAATCAACACCTCGAAGTCCAGCGCGTGCGCGAAGTTCGCGACATACCGCGCGAGCTGCCCGGCGCCGATGATGAGCAAGCGCCAGCGCGGCCCGTGAATGGTGGTGAGGGATTGTTCGTTGAACACAAGCGCGTCGCCGCGTCGGGCGCTTGCGAGCGTGATGCGGCCCGTCGCCAATTCAAGCGTGCGCGCGACGAGTTCGTGTCGCGCGCAGCGGGCGAGCAATTCGTCGATCCAGCCAACCTCGCGCACCGGTTCCTGCACGAGCCGCAAGGTGCCGCCGCACGGTAAGCCAAAACGCGCGGCTTCGTCGCGCGTGACGCCGTAAGACACCACGCGCGGCGCCGCGGCCGACTCGCCGTCGCGCACGCGCGCGATCAAATCGTCTTCCACGCAACCGCCCGACACCGAACCCGCCACCACGCCATCATCGCGAATCGCGAGCAGGGCGCCGGGTGGACGCGGCGCGCTGCCCCAGGTTTGAACGACCGTAACCAGCGTGACGCCGCGACCCGCCGCGTGCCACTCGCGCGCGGCGTGCAAGACGGCGAGATCGACCGAATCCACGACGTAAGTTAGACGACGACGGTTTTAAGGTTGACGTCGATATTGCCGCGCGTGGCCTTGGAGTACGGGCAGACCTGATGCGCGGTC
>DASTRU010000177.1:0-9327 GCA_035761045.1 Burkholderiaceae bacterium
CTGTCGGCGCGCATCGCCGCGTTGGCCGATGTATTCGATGCGTTAACGCATGCGCGCTCGTATAAACGCGCGTGGTCGGTGTCGGACGCGTTGAACGAGATCATCCGGCTCAATGGGTTGCAGTTCGATCCGCAGCTCACGCAGGAATTCGTGTTGCTCGTGCATCGCCTGCGGCGCGATCACGGCGATCTCGATGAATTTCTCGGCCAAGCCGCGCGCACGAGCAAGATGCTTCAAGCGCGTCGCCAAATCGCCGATTTACTTAATAAGCCGCACGCCAGCCCGTCGGTTGGCACGACGCCTTCCTAAGGCCGCGGCTCGTTTTCCGCGCATGCCGCGCATAGTTCGGCCAAGGCCTTGGCGCGAGCGGCGCGATCGAGTTTGCCGAGTTGCTTGGCGCGCTCGTAAAAGCGGTCGAGATCCCGCCCTTCGCGCTCGAGCAACGCGTTGAATGCCGGCACGAGTTGCGTATAGGCGGCCACGCTTGCAAGCTGAGCATTACCCAATTCGCGCGCGAACCAGCGGTCATAGCCCGCATAACCATTCCACCGTTCGCGCTTCATGGTTTCGTACTCGCGCCTAAGTTGCGCGAACAGTTCGGTCTTGCGCTCGCGCTTTTGCGCGTCGGGAAGATCGCTCTTGTAAACGGCCTCGAGCTTGTTCTTCGTACGCATGAGCAAGGCGAGAAAATCGGTACGTCGCGCGACTAAGTTTTCATACGCCGCGATTTGCGCGGCATTGGCATGCGCGGCGAACCAGCGCTTCACGCCTTCTTGCTCGACCGTGGTGGCGAAGCTTTCGTTGAATGTCGTGTCGCCTTTGACGAAGACGACCTGATGCGCGAGTTCGTGAAAGATGAGGCGCGCCACATCGCCCTCGGGTTGGCCGATGAAGGTATTGAGCACCGGGTCGTCGAACCAACCCAAGGTGGAGTACGCGGGGACGCCGCCCACGTGCACGTCGAATCCGCGCGCGGCTAACGCGGCGGCTTCGGCGTCGGCGCTCGACTTATCGAAGTAGCCGCGATAGCCGACGCAACCCGTGATCGGAAAACACCATTCCTCCAAGCGCAACGACAACTCGCGCGTGGCGAATACATTCCAAATTACATAAGGCCGCTTGAGATCGGCGTAACGCGTGTAGCTGGCGTTATCGGGCAAGCCTAATTCGCGCGAGGCGAAGGCGCGCATGCGTTGCACTTGTTCAAGCCGGGTGCGCAACGGCATGTCGGTTCGTGGGTCCGCCAACAGCTCGTCGATCGGCCGCGCGGCCGCGAGCATCGAGAGATGACCGTGCACGCTCTGCGCGTAATACCCAATCGTTGAACATCCGCCGGTGACGACCAACACCATGGTCACCACCATGAAGGCCGCCATGACGCGAACGAGACGACGGCGAAGTGCTAAGGATTTAACGAACATGCGTGTTGGCGTTGCGAATTGCCCGCTTCATGAAAGTGATGAATTTCCCTAAACCTAGTTGGCGCTTTGCCACCTAATGTTCTCAGGGATACGTCGTACCGCACAGCTAATGAATTCTCTTGTGATGGATTGAATAAGACTCTCATTTCCCTTGGTAAATAGCCGTCGAAATGCGCTTATTCGCACGTTAAGAATTAGGACGAATGCCTAGCCTTCGCATATGGGACATCCCCTCTTGGATGTTCGATACGAGGAAGACTCATGGTGCTTACGTCCATTACCCGTCTCGCCGCCCTTGTGTTGGCACTGCTTGCATGCACGCCTCTTTACGCGGCGGAATCGGCGCTGGCTCAACCATTGCCCAAGGAAAACGACCGCGCGCTTTGGGTGTCGTTCGGATTCCTAAGTCGTCACGATAATCGCCACGCGAACTACAACGAGCGTAACGACGGATTTGGCGTGGAGTACCAAAGTTCCGCCGAGCATTGGTGGTCGGTTGGACATTACCGCAACAGCGTGCGGCATTCGTCGACGTATTTGCAATACGGGTGGATGCCGCTGTCGTTCGGTCCGGTGCGCATCGGTGGCGCGGTGGGTTTGGTCAACGGTTACCCACGGCTTAACGGCGGCGATTGGACGCCCACGCTACTTCCCGTGATCGGCGTGGAGTATGGCCGCGTCGGTGCCAATATCGTTTACATCCCAAGCGTTGCCGGACAAGCCGCGGGCGCGGTGGCCGTGCAATTCAAGCTGCGGCTGTTTTAGTCCGAACCACTTAAGCTTTTAAAAATTCCTCGCGGCCGCCGTGCCATCGCTCCAAATGCGCGCGTGCCGCGTGTGGTGCGTGCTCAATCAGCCAGGCGGCGGCGTCTCGCGCTTGCTCGACCAACTCGGCGTCAAGTTCCAAATCAGCAAATCGCAATAACGGCGCGCCACTTTGACGAGCGCCCAAGAACTCGCCCGGCCCGCGCAATTCCAAATCGCGCCGCGCGATTTCGAAACCATCGGTCGTTTCGTACAAAGTCCTAAGTCGTTGCTTGGCGTTGTTGGATAAGGGCTTGGCGTACATCAATACGCAAGCCGATGCGGCCGCGCCGCGCCCGACTCGACCGCGCAACTGATGCAACTGCGCAAGTCCAAATCGCTCCGCATGTTCGACCACCATAAGCGAGGCATTGGGTACGTCCACGCCTACTTCGATCACCGTGGTGGCGACAAGCACATGTACCTCGTTGCGCGCGAAGGCGTCCATGACGGCTTGCTTTTCCGCCGTCGGCAGCCGCCCATGCACCAGTCCGACCTTAAGCTCGGACAGCTCCGCGCTTAAACGCGCGTGAGTATCGATCGCCGTTTGCAATTCAAGCGCCTGCGCGCCACGCGTGGGACCGCTGCCCTCGGGATTCTCCTCAATCAACGGACACACCCAATACGCTTGACGCCCCGCATGCACGGCTTCGCGCACGCGGGCAATAACTTCGTCGCGTCGTGCATCGTCGACGAGGTGGGTGCGAATCGGCGTGCGCCCCGGCGGTAATTCATCGATCACGCTGACATCGAGATCGGCGAGATACGTCATCGCAAGCGTTCGCGGAATCGGCGTGGCACTCATCATTAATTGATGCGGTTCGAGCATGCCAACCTCGCTCGATGTTTTAGCGCGTAACGCCAGCCGTTGCGCGACGCCAAAGCGATGCTGCTCGTCCACGATCGCAAGGCCGAGCCGCGCGAATTCGGCGCGATCTTGAAACAACGCATGCGTGCCAATCGCCAAGGGCGCGGCGCCGCTTGCGATCGCATCGAGCGCGGCCCGCTTTTCGCGCGTCTTGAGAGACCCCGTCAACCACGCAACCGTGACGCCTAATGGTTCGAGCAATTGCGCGATCTTGCGAAAGTGCTGTTCCGCCAGCAGCTCGGTTGGCGCCATCAAGGCGGCTTGCCATCCCGCGTCGATCGCTTGCGCGGCGGCTAATGCCGCGACCACGGTTTTACCGGCGCCGACGTCGCCTTGAAGCAAGCGCGTCATCGGAAACGCACGTTGCAGATCGGCCGCGATTTCAGCGCTCACGCGTTCTTGCGCGCGCGTTAGTTTGAACGGCAAGGCGGCCCGCAAGCGCTCGACCAATACGCCGGGACGCATGATGGGCGACCGCTTGGCATGCCGTCGCGCGCGCGCGCGTCGTAGCGCCAGTTGTTGCGCGAGTAACTCCTCGAACTTAATGCGCGTCCATGCCGGATGCGTTTTATCGATCAACGCCG
Source organism: Burkholderiaceae bacterium (assembly GCA_035761045.1). Classification (GTDB taxonomy): domain Bacteria; phylum Pseudomonadota; class Gammaproteobacteria; order Burkholderiales; family Burkholderiaceae_E; genus DASTRU01. Next base: position 3,678 of record DASTRU010000177.1, read on the forward strand.
CCTCGTCGCCTCGTGGAGGCTGGTGCAAGGTGCGCACCGCTTGCTCAAGCGGCATGAGTTCGGCCAGCGGGGCCAACGTATCGGGCAGCACCTCGTCGAGCGCGACGTGCGCAAGCGCGGCGTCGATACGCTTGCGCAATGTAGTTTGCGAGATGCCTTCGCCCGCGGGATAAATTGGCGTGAGCGTGGTGGGCAACGGCGCCGATTCATCGACCACGCGCGTCTTTGGATGCACCATTTCTACGACCGCATGCGAACCGAAGCCGCGCCGCACCTCGCCCCGCGCGCGCACGACCGCATGTTCATCGCGCGCGCGTTCGAACACGGTGATTTGGCTGCCGTAAAAGTTGAGAAACCGCAGCAGCAACTCGCCGCTGTCGTCGTCGATACGCACCACCAATTGACGGCGCGGTCGGTATTGCACATCGACCGCCACGACACGGCCTTGCACTTGCGTGGTGTCTCCGGGCGCGCAATCGGCGATGCGTTCGAGCCGGGTTTCGTCCTCGTAACGCAATGGCAAGTGCAAGACGAAATCGATCGGCCGCGCCAGGCCAAGCCGCGCAAGCTTTTCATCCAACTTCAAAGGCACTCGTTGCTGTTTCATCAAACGGCGACTGTAGCGAAAGCAAAGGTTTCGCATATCAGAATTCTTGAAACATCGCGAATTGCTAGCTCGCAAACGCGAGGCGTATAGTCGGCGCCCCTATTGCGACGCAATACTCAGCGTACTCGTCAGGGTATGCATCGGTGACTTATGGCTCCCGCCCGAATACGAACACTGCTCTTTGGTAAACCGTTAGACCCCACGCGCGCCGATACTCGTCAATCACTCGCACTCGCCGCGTTTCTTGCATGGGTTGGATTAGGGGCGGATGGGTTGTCATCTTCGGCTTATGGCCCGGAAGAAGCGTTCAAGGCCTTGGGGCCACATACCGAATTCGGTCTTTATCTTGCCGTCGCCACCGCCATCACCGTGTTCGTGATCGCGCTGGCATACAACCAAATCATCGAATTGTTTCCCACCGGCGGTGGTGGGTATCGCGTGGCGACTACCTTGTTAGGACCGCATGCGGGCTTAGTGGCCGGCGCGGCCTTGATCGTCGATTACATGCTGACGATCACGATTTCGGCGGCGGCGGGCGTGGATGCGGTGTTCTCGCTCATGCCTGGGGACTGGCAAGGCTACAAGTTGGTCTGTGCCTGCGCGGTCATCATCTTGCTGTTGTATTTGAATTTGCGCGGCGTACGCGAGTCGATCATGGTGTTGCTGCCCATCTTCGCGGGCTTCGCCGTCACCCATGCCTTCCTTATCGTGTACGGCATCGCGGCGCATGCGGAAGGCATCGGCGGACTTATTCCCGCCACGATCGCCGACACCACCGAACTCGCGTCCGAAACATCATGGATGTTCGTCGTCGCGCTTTTCATGAAGGCGTATTCATTAGGGGGCGGCACGTATACCGGGATCGAGGCGGTCTCGAACAACGTGCAGCACTTAGCCGAACCGCGCGAGAAAACCGGCAAGGCCACGATGCTCTTGATGGCCACGTCGCTCGCATTCACCGCCGGCGGCATCATCTTGCTCTACCTATTGTGGGACGCGCGCGTGACCGAGGGCTCGACGCTGAACGCGGTTGTGTTCAAGGAAGTGTTGGCAAACGCGGGATTCGATGGTCACAACCTAACCGTCGCGCTTACCACCGTGCTCGCGTTTGAAGCGGGCTTGTTGTTCATCGCGGCCAACACGGGGTTTCTCGGCGGCCCCGCGGTGCTTGCCAATATGGCGGTGGATTCGTGGGTGCCGCATAAATTCCGCTACTTGTCCCAACGCCTAGTCACGCAAAACGGTTTGGTATTGATGGGCGCGGGCGCCTTGGGAATCTTGTTCATCACCAATGGCCAAGTGCATTTGTTGGTGGTGCTGTACTCGATCAATGTATTTCTGACTTTCGCGCTGTCCCTACTCGGCTTGGTGAAGTATTGGATCAAGCACAAGGAGCAGCCGCGTCGCTTATGGCGGCTCTCGCTTTCGCTGGCCGGTTTCTTGATCACCATCGGCATTCTGACCGGCACCATCATTGAAAAATTCTTCGACGGTGGCTGGGTCACGCTGTTCATCACCGGATTGGTGATTGGCTTATGCATGCTCGTACGCACGCATTACCGGGATACTAAAAACAAGATCGGCCAGGTCGACGCGGTGTTCGCCAATCAACCGTTTGGCTCGGAAACTCAGTTTCCCGAGCCCGATCCGCAAGCACCAACCGCGGCCTTCATTGTGGGTAGTTCACGCGGCGGTGGTTTGCATGCGCTGTTATGGGTGCAGCGCATGTTTCCAAATCATTTTCGTAATTTCTTGTTCATCAACGCACGCACGGTGGATTCGCACGCCTATGGCGGCCATGAAGCCCTCGAACTATTGCAAACCGACGCGCGTGTCTCGCTTAAATACTTCGAAAACTTTTGCCATAGCTATGGATTAGCGTCCAAGAGCTACTTAGGTTTTGGCACGGACGTGGTAGAGGAAGTGCATACGCTGTGCGAGCGAGTGCAACGCGAGTTTCCCAACGTCATTTTCTTCACCAGCAAGCTAATTTTTCAGCACGAAAATTGGTTTACCCGTCTGCTGCACAACCAAGCGGCGGTCGCGATTCAACGCCGCCTGCATCTCAATGGCATGCAAATGGTTATTTTGCCGATGAAGGTCTAAGCAATTCTTCACGCGGGTGCGCGAGTTGCTGCACTTCTCCACGTCGCGCGGTGCCCTACCGCGCTTTCGAGGAGAACTTTCATGCCTGAACCCACCTACACCGATTGCATCGCCGCCTGTAAAGCCGCCGCCGATGCCGCCGAGGAATGCGCGGCCGCGTGCCGGCGCGAGGAAGCGCCCGCGGGTTTATTGCGTTGTATCGCGCTCGACGAAGACTGCGTGGATGTATGTCGACTCGCGATTGCGTTAATGAAGCGCAAGAGTGAAAGCGCGGTGGCGGTAATCGAGGTGTGCGCCGATGTCTGCAAGGCCTGCGCGGAAGAATGCGAACAGCATGACCACATGGAACATTGCCGCGTATGCGCGCAAGCATGCCGCCGCTGCGTGGATGCATGCGTGGCCATGGCGCAAGCGCCACGCAATATGACGGCGGCCGTCGCGGCGGCGCTTTGACCGTTCCCTCAACACGTCAACGCGGTGTTTAGGCGTTGACCCGTGGATGCGTTGAAGTAATGAACGGACTCGGGCGCGAAATGCGCCCAAGTGGTTTCGCCCGGCCTAAATACTTCGTGCGACGGCACGCGTAACACGACAGGCTGTCCATCCACATCGCCATACACGAGTTGCTCGAATCCTAAGGTTTCGATCGTGTCGATGGTCACGGGTAAGGCGTGTTCGTCGCGCGAACCACAACGCAAATGCTCGGGCCGCAGCCCAAGCACGACGGGCGCGCCCGCGAGATTTGGCCGGGCTTGCGCGAGACGTAAATCAACCTTGCCGGAAAACGTCATCCATTCACCATTAGCGGCGAATGTCGCCTTGAATAAATTCATCGGCGGCGAGCCGATGAAGCTTGCGACGAACACACTCGCGGGTCGTTCGTAAATTTCGGTAGGACTGCCAATTTGCTGAATACGGCCCTCGATCATCACGACGATACGTTCGCCCAAAGTCATCGCCTCGGTTTGATCGTGCGTGACATAGATCGACGTTACACCCAAGCGGCGATGCAGCTTGCGCAACTCAAGTCGCATTTGCGCGCGCAATCGCGCATCCAAGTTCGACAACGGTTCGTCAAATAAAAATAAGGATGGCTGACGCACGATGGCACGACCGATGGCCACGCGCTGCCGTTGCCCACCCGACAATTCACGCGGCATGCGTTTGAGTAGCGGCGTAAGTTCAAGCAATTGCGCGACATCGCGCACGCGCTTGGCAATCTCGGGCTTGGTCACGCCGCGCATGCGCAAACCATAAGCCATATTGCCCTCGACGCTCATATGCGGATAGAGCGCATAGTTTTGAAACACCATCGCGATATCGCGGTCCTTAGGCTCGATGGTGTTGACCACGCGACCGTTGAGCACGACCTCGCCGGAACTTATCTCGTCCAATCCCGCGACAACGCGCAACAACGTGCTTTTGCCGCAGCCCGAAGGCCCCACCACGACGACGAACTCGCCTTCGTTCGCGACGAACGACACCTCTTGCAAGGCATGCGCCGCCTCGTACCGTTTGCTTAACCGCCGCAATTCAAGCGTGGCTGCCATGCCTTACTTCTCCGAGTCCACCAAGCCCTTGACCAGCCATCGTTGCATGACGAGCACGACAAGCGCGGGCGGCACGAGCGCAAGCATGGCGGTCGCCATCACGAGATTCCATTCATTGGCCGCGTCGGCGCCGCCCATCATGCGACGCAGGCCGATGACGATGGTGGCCGTGTCGTCGCGCGTGGTTACAAGCAACGGCCATAAGTATTGATTCCAACCGTAGATGAATTGAATGACGAACATCGCGGCGATATTGGTGGCCGATAGCGGCAACAAGATGGTGAAGAAAAACCGCATCGGGCTTGCGCCGTCCATGCGCGCGGCATCCGTCAACTCACGCGGCACGGTTTTAAAGAATTGCCTAAACAAAAACGTTGCGGTGGCCGACGCGATCAAGGGCAGCGTCAGACCCGCATACGTATTAAGCAGCCCAAGGCTCGCGACCACGTGATACGTGGGCACGATGCGCACCTCGACGGGCAGCATCAGCGTGAGGAAGATCATCCAAAAACACAGACCCTTAAAACGAAAGCGCAAGTACACGATGGCGAATGCACTCAGCAACGAGATCACGATCTTTCCAAACGCGATCAACAATGCGCTCACGAAGCTGACCCACATCATGTGCGCCACCGGCGACCGCGCGCCCGCTTGTGGCGTTAATACGGCGCGGTAATTATCGAACGCCTCGTGCCCCGGCCATAAGGACATCGGCGCCGCGAGCACGGCCTGCGGTGTGTGCGTCGAGGCCACGAACATCACATACACCGGCAACGCGATCACGCCAATCCCAAGCACCAGCACCACGTGCGCGACGATATCGAGAATGGGTCTGCGCTCAACCATTTTAGTAAGCGATGCGCCGTTCGATAAAACGAAACTGCGCGATCGTCAGCACGACGACAATCCCCATGAGCACGACCGATTGCGCGGCCGAGCTGCCCGCGTCGAGCCCGCGAAACCCGTCTTGATAAATCTTGTACACGAGCGTGGTGGTCGCCTGCCCTGGCCCGCCTTGCGTGGTCGCGTCGATAATCGCGAAGGTGTCGAAGAATGCGTACACGATATTGACGACCAACAAGAAAAAAGTGGTCGGCATGAGAAGCGGTAACACGATGGTCGCGAAGCGTTGCCAAGGTCCCGCGCCATCGATCGCCGCCGCTTCGACGAGTGACTTAGGAATGGCTTGCAGGCCCGCGAAGAAAAACAAGAAGTTGTAGCTGACCTGTTTCCACACCGCGGCGATCACGATCAATGCAAACGCTTGATAGCCGTTGAGAAGCTGGTTCCACTCAACGCCACTCACTCGCAACGCATGCGCAACGATGCCCAAGGTGGGATTAAACAAGAACAACCACAACACGCCCGCGACGGCCGGCGCGACCGC
>DASTRU010000178.1:0-12868 GCA_035761045.1 Burkholderiaceae bacterium
GTGCCGGGCTCGCCCGAGTCCGAGTTGCTCACGCGCTTTTTGCCAGCGCGCGATTGGATCCATGCGTGAACGCACCACAGGTCGCGCGTGACTAAGGCCGCGCGCATTGGCTTGCTAGGCGGCACATTCGATCCGCCGCATATCGCTCATCTCGCGATCGCCCGCGCGGCGCTTGACGCGCTTGCGCTTGACGAAGTGCGGTTCATCGTCGCGGCGCAACCGTGGCAAAAAAAGGACGTGAGCGACGCGGCGCATCGCGTGGCGATGGTCAAGCTCGCCATCGCGGACGAACCGCGCTTCACGCTCGATACACGCGAGCTTGCGCGTGCCGGCCCGAGCTACACGATTGATACCTTGCAAGAAATCCGCGCGAGCGAAGGCGGCGAGGCGGTGCTAGTCCTAATACTTGGCAGCGACCAGTACCGCAATTTGCCGAGTTGGCATCGGCACGCCGAACTCGACCGATACGCCGACATCGCCGTGGCGCACCGAGGCGGCGATGAACTCGCCGCCGCCCTGCCCTCGGTGGCACCTCTCGTGCAACCATACGGGCAACACGTGATGTTCACCATGCCCGAGCTTCACGTCTCGGCCTCGATGATTCGCACCATGCTTCGTCGAGGCGAAACACCGCAAGCCTTGGTTAGCCCTTGCGTTCTCACCTATATTCGATCGCATCACCTCTATACCGCACCCGAATGAATATTCAGCAATTACAGCGTGTCATCGTCGATGCGCTTGAAGACGTCAAAGCGCAAGACATTCGCGTGTTCAGCACGCAACACATGACCGCCATGTTCGACCGCGTGGTCATGGCTTCCGGAACATCGAATCGACAGACCAAGGCGCTTGCGGCTTCGGTGCGCGATAAGGTCAAACAAGCGGGCGGGCACATCGTGAGCATCGAGGGCGAGGATGTCGGCGAATGGGTGTTGGTGGATTGCGGCGACGCCATCGTGCACATCATGCAGCCCGCCATTCGGCAGTACTACCACCTCGAAGATATCTGGGGCGAAAAGCCCGTGCAGGTGAAGTCCGCGAGCGACGAGGCCGGCCGCCGACGCCGCGTATCGCAAGCCGAGACGGCGTTGAACGGCGCGGCACCCAAGAAGACCGCCAAGAAAACAGCGGCAAAAAAAACCACCACGCCCGCGCGCAAAACCGCGAAGACCACGACAACGGCGACGGCGAAAAAGGCCCCGGCTCGTAAGCGAGCGACCGAAACCGTGGCGGCCAAGAAAACCGCGCCGCGCAAAACCTCGGTCGCGCGTAAAACCACGTCGAGCGCGAGCGCGACTCGACCGGCGCGCAAGTCCACGCGGTCGTCGTAAATCTTCATGCGGCTGGTGGTGATCGCGGTCGGCCATCGCATGCCCGCATGGGTGGCCGACGGGTTCGATGAATACGCCAAACGCATGCCAAGCGAGATGCGCTTGGAACTGCGCGAGGTCAAACCTGAAACTCGTTCGACGGCCACTTCCACGGATGCGCTCTTACGAGCCGAGCGCGCGCGCATCGAAGCGGTGTTGCCTAAAGGCGCGATGATCGTCGCCCTCGACGAACATGGACGCGACTTCACCACCATGAAGTTGGCCGAGCAATTAGAGCGCTGGCGCGGCCAAGGCGGTGACGTGGTGTTCTTGATTGGCGGCGCCGATGGTCTGGCCCCAGAGCTGAAGGCACGCGCCGACTTAAGCTTGCGCATCTCCCATTTCACCTTACCCCACGGCTTAGTCCGCGTAATCCTTGCCGAAGCGCTTTATCGAGCATGGACCGTGACGACCGGCCATCCGTATCACCGCGCATGATTTACCTCGCCTCGCAAAGCCCGCGTCGACAAGAGTTGCTGCGGCAAATCGATATCGAGTTCGATGTATTACTCCCCACCACCGCCGACGAAGCCCATGCACTTGAAGCGTTGGAGGCACGGCGCGGCAAGGAATCGCCACGCCGTTACGTGGAACGCGTAACGCGACTCAAGCTCGACGCCGCGCTTAAACGCATGCGCGAGCGCAAGTTACCTACGCGACCGGTACTAACGGCCGACACCACGGTGGCACTGGGCACCATGATCTACGGTAAGCCCGAGGATGCGTCCGACGCCGAGCGAATGTTGCGCGAGTTGTCGGGCACCACGCATCGCGTGCTTACCGCCGTCGCGGTCGGCAGTTTGCGCCGCGTTGTCTGCGCGGTGTCGGTTTCCGAAGTACGTTTCGCCCCGCTCACTATCAGGCAGATTCGCGATTACATCGCCACGCGTGAACCCTTTGGTAAAGCCGGCGCGTATGCGATTCAAGGTCGCGCCGCCGCGTTCGTGCAATCGATCAAGGGCAGTCATTCCGGCATCGTTGGTCTTCCATTGCACGAAACCGCCGCGCTATTAAGCGAATTTCGTCGTTAGCGAGACGGGTTTAGCCGCATATCATTAGGCGCATGACTGAAGACATCCTCGTAAACGTCACTCCCTACGAAACACGCGTCGCGGTGGTGTTGCAAGGCGCGGTGCAAGAACTGCATGTCGAACGTACCGCCGAGCGCGGCATGGTCGGCAATATTTATCTCGGCAAGGTCGCGCGCGTGCTGCCAGGCATGCAAAGCGCGTTCATCGATATCGGCTTGGAACGCGCCGCGTTTTTGCACATCGCCGACCTTTGGCGCGAGCGCAACGATGAAACGCATCGGCCGATCGAGAAGCTCTTGCACGAAGGCCAAGCCTTAATGGTGCAAGTCGTGAAGGATCCCATCGGCACGAAGGGCGCGCGCTTGTCGACGCAAGTGTCGATCGCGGGTCGCATGCTCGTGCATCTGCCTTACGACACGCATATTGGTATTTCGCAACGCATTGAAAACGAAGCCGAGCGAACCGCGCTGCGCGATCGGGTTCATCAGCTATTGCCCGCCGAGGATGCGGGCGGTTTTATCGTGCGCACCTCGGCCGAGGATGCGAGCGATAGCGAACTTGGCGCGGACATCACGTACTTGCGCAAGACATGGCAGCGCATTCGCGCGGACAGCCTGACGGTGCGGCCGCCCGCCTTGCTGTACCAAGACCTAAGTCTTGCGCAACGCGTGCTTCGCGACATCGCGCACGAAGGCACGACATCGATTCAAATCGACTCGCGCGAAAATTTTTCGAAGCTGCGTGAATTCGCTCAAGACTTCACGCCGTCGATGCTCGCGCGGCTCATGCATTACACCGGCGAGCGGCCGTTATTCGATTTGTATTCGGTCGACGAGGAAATCGCCAAAGCGCTCGCGCGCAAGGTGGAGTTGAAGTCGGGCGGCACGCTCATCATCGATCAAACCGAAGCGATGACGACGATCGATGTCAACACCGGTGGATTCGTCGGCCTTCGCTCATTCGACGACACGATTTTCAAAACCAACTTAGAGGCCGCGCAAACCATCGCGCGGCAACTGCGTTTGCGCAATCTCGGCGGCATCATCATTGCCGATTTCATCGATATGGAAAGCGCCGAGCATCGCGAATCCGTCCTCGCGGAGCTTCGCCGCGCCTTGGCGCGCGACCGCACGCGCACGACCGTGAGCGGTTTTTCTCCATTAGGACTCGTGGAGATCACGCGTAAACGAACGCGCGAATCGCTCGCGCATATTTTGTGCGAGCCCTGCCCCACGTGCCAGGCGCGCGGTCAAATCAAAACCGCGCGTACCGTGTGCTACGAAATCTTGCGCGAAATTTTGCGCGAGGCGCGCCAGTTCAATCCTAAGGAATTTCGCATTCTCGCCAATCAAAGCGTGATTGACATGTTCCTCGAGGAAGAATCACAAAACCTCGCGATGCTTGGCGACTTCATCGGCAAGCCAATCTCGTTGTCGGTCGAAGCTTTGTATTCGCAAGAACAGTACGACATTGTTCTTATGTAATAAGCATCACGGCCTAATGCCGCGCCAACAAATCGCTAAGAGCACGATGAAGCCGATGATGCCGAGATTGTGCTGAAACATGGCTTGCGTAAGGCCGTACACCCAAAACCCCACGATTAAGCACACCCCACATAGCGCATAAAAACGAAGCTCGGTACGCGCTTCTAGTGCCCGCGATACCCGCCACATACGCGACAGGGGTATCGCGCTCAAGGCCAATAAGGCCGTAAGTCCGACGACACCCGTGGTGGCCAAGGCATGCAAGAACTCGTTATGCGCATGCCGGTATTGCAATACATGCGCGGGCATTTGGCCGGACGCGACAAGTCGCTCAAGACCCGCGTGAAAGTTACCGGTACCCATGCCCATCCATGGCGCCTCGCGCCAAAACCGCCACGCCGCGCGCCACATCTCCAAGCGCACGCCTAACGAACTATCGGAATTACCGGCGGCATATGCCTGCAAATCGACAACCGCTTGTTGCAGCCGGGGAAAGTGACCGATTAGCGCAAGCCACCACGCGACGGCGGCCGCGATTAGCGCGATAACGACCACGCCCCACAACCCACGTCGCACGCGCCGATCGGGACTCAGCACCGCAAGCACGACCGCGAGAATGGGAACCGCGATCCATCCGCCACGCGAGCCAGACAGCAACGACGCGAGTAAGCCGCCCGCCAAGCCCACCAGCGCCAATGCGCGTCCACGCGGCAATACCAACCAGGCGACACCGCACATCACACCCAACGTCAACGCGAGATTGCCGTAAAGAATTTGATTGGCGAAACCTCCGGCGCGCGGAAGATCGATCACCACGCGCTCATACATGCCAAGCCCGGCCGCGCCTAATGCGCCGACCGCGGCGCCGGCCGCGAATGCGTGAGCGCTGGGCAAGCGAACGCGGGCGAGCAGGAGCATCAATAGCGGCAACAGCCACCAGCGCAATGGGTTCTGAAGCTCTCGCCACGGCGCCGCATGCCACCAACGATTGAACGCCACCATGGCGATGATCGCGGTCGTAACGATTAGCGCGATCCATATCTCGTCACGCAAGCGCGGATCCGGCTTTGCTTGCGCGGGTGCGGCGGCTAGGCATACCGCGAGCGCCACCACGCTCCATGCACCGCCCCCGGGTAATGCAACGAGCATCGCGGCGCATAGGAATACGCCAATACTAGGCAAGGCCGCGCGCGCGTTAGCAGGCGAGGAGAACACGTGGCTCAAACGAAACAAAGCGGAGTCGGGCATGATCATGCGTGCGCGCAGTTGAAAAGATGTGATGTATGCGCAGCCACGAAGGATACCGTTCGCGCTTATGAATTCCGTTCGCCCCACCATCTCGGCCATCCTCATCACGAAAAACGAAGCGCACAACCTGGGCGATTGCCTAGCCGGCTTGCGTTGGTGCGATGAAGTCGTGGTGGTTGATTCCGGCAGCACCGACGGCACGCTGGAGATCGCGCGCGCGGCTGGGGCAAAGGTGACGGTATTCAACGATTGGCCGGGATTCGGTCCGCAAAAAAATCGCGCGTTGGATTTAGCGACGAGCGATTGGATTTTTTCGATCGACGCCGACGAACGCGTCGACGACACCTTGGCCGAGGAAATTCGCGACGCGGTCCTTAACGCATCGATCGTCGGGTACGACATTCCGCGCCGATCATTATTCGTGGGCCGTTACATGCGGCACGGCGGCTGGTGGCCCGACCGAGTCTTGCGCTTGGCGCGTCGTTCTCACGCACGCTTTACCGAGCATCGCGTGCATGAGCGTCTAGTGGTCGATGGCGAGGTAGCGTCGCTTCGGTCGCCGCTGTCGCACCTTAGTTATCGAGACTTTGATTCCGTGCTCGCCAAACTCAATCGCTATTCCACCGACGGCGCGCACGATCTTCGTGCACGTGGCAAACATGCATCGATTAGCAGTGCCATCGGTCACGCTTTTTGGGCTTTTATACGTACCTATATTGTCAAGCGTGGTTTTCTCGACGGGCGTTATGGGTTTTTACTTGCGGTCGTCAATGCGCAAACCAGTTTTTGGAAATACGTGAAGCTCAGTGAGCCAATACGTGACATTTGACATCAGCGACAGGCGCTAGGCTGAATTTCTGCAAGTTCAACCATTGCTCGCTCCAACGACGTTTTAAAAAGTGCGTACTTGTTCCCGCACGTAATCAAACAGTTGTTTTTTACTAAGGCCACGATCGTTTTTTCTAAATGGAATTGGGGATTCGTCATTAGGACTTCCCTGTAATTCCGTCCCGCGAGGTGGCTATGAAACGTAAGTTTTTAATAATTGGCTTATCGCTGCTGTCATCGTTCCTGATGGCGGCGCATGCGTCGGAACCACAAAAATCAGGTGATGGTCATCCCGGGCCGACCTTTAAGCTAAGCGATTGGAAACTAAGCGCCCCTCCGGCTCCGGAAGATAACAAAACCACGGCCGAGCGCGTTGCATTAGGAAAAACGCTTTTCTTCGATCCACGTATCTCAGGCAATGGCGCGTTGTCGTGCGCGTCGTGCCATAACCCGACATTAGGCTGGTCCGACGGATTACCGACGCCGGTTGGCATGAACGGGAAAGTCTTAGGCCGCGCGACGCCCACCATCCTAAACACCGCCTACAACACGCAGTTCATGTGGGACGGCCGCAAGAAATCGTTGGAAGACCAAGCCTTGGGACCCATGCAGGCATCGGATGAAATGAATTCCGATTTGCGCGCGGTGGTTGAGCGGCTGCGTAAAAACGTCGGCTATCAAAAGATGTTTGAAAAAGCGTACCCCGGCCAACCGATTGACGAAACGCTGATTGCGAAGGCGATCGCTGCCTTTGAGCGTTCGGTGGTGGCTGCGGATTCCCCCTTCGACCGTTGGGTGGCGGGCGATAAAAAAGCGATGACGGAAAATCAAGTTCGTGGATATCAGCTGTTTGTTGATTCCTCGAAAGGCAACTGCGTGGTCTGCCATGCGCCGCCTAACTTCACCGACAATGGTTTCCACAATATTGGCGTTGCTTCGTCCGAAAAGATGCAAGACGTAGGGCGGTATGCCGTTCGTAAGGTCGCGTTGAACAAAGGTGCGTTCAAGACGCCGTCACTACGTGACATCGAACTTACCGGCCCGTACTTTCACGACGGTTCCGCCAAATCGTTACGTGAAGTCATCGACCATTACGCTCGCGGCGGCGACGATAAATCCAATCTCTCGCCCAATATGCGCCCGCTGAATCTGACGGAGCAAGACAAGGAAGACTTAGTCGCGTTCATGAAGGCATTAACCAACCGTCCTAAGCCGTTCGTTTTACCGAACTTGCCTCAATAAGTCGGTCAATCGGCAATAAGGCGCCCATGATGTCAACAACAATGAGAAGCGGCATGGCTTGGTTTTCTAAATCGTCGCAAGGCGCCGCTTCCTCCAAGAAAGGCGCGCGTCGCGCGACGTCGCCGTGGAAACGCAGCGTCATGGGTTTCGCCGTCGTCATGGTCGTGCTCAATGTATCGATCGCGGGCGTGTCGGGGTGGCTGACTTGGCGGTCAACCACCACGCTGCAACGAGAACTGGAAGTGGTTCAACAACGCAGCAGCGTCACCACGCAAGCGCGTCAACATGTGCTGGAAGTTGACCGTTTGCTGATGACGGTAATCGCCAATAGCGATCCCGATCTTATTCGCGCGGCGGCCGTCGCCTCCATCGCGGCGGCCTCCAAACTCGATGACAGCCTCCAAGCGCTTAAAACCGCGATGCCAAACTCCGCCGAAGCGCGCGAGATGGTGGAGGTAGCCGATGCGATCAAGCCCAACCGCGTCACGATTGTTCGATTGGCAAGGCAAAACGCTGACGAGCAAGCGCTCGCCGAACTCGCCCGCGTGGCCGACCGTCTTGCGCGTATTCGCGAGTTGTCCGATCGGTTGCAAGCGATCGAGGCGCAAGCGCAACAAGATCTATTGGCCGGGTTAAAAGTCAAGGCGAAGCAATTAAATCTCGCCTTACTCGCCGTTGCCGTTTCAGGTTTGGCGATCGCCGGGTTTGCATATCGCCGATTGATGCGAACCCTATCGCGGTCGGATGAACTCGAACGCCTCATCACCGAAGTCAATGAAAGCGCGAGCGCTCTCGACATTCGCGGACGCGAACTTAACGAACTCAGTCATCGCATCTCGGACTCCGGCGCGAAGACCGAACAGGTGATGGCAAGCGTCAGCACGGGCTTATCCACCACGCGTGATGAAGCGAATCGTTCCTTGGATGTTCTAAGACATTTATCGACCGAATGCGAACGCTCAATCAACACGTCGCAAGAGCAAGCGCAACGTGCAAGCCTTGCCGTAAAGGACGCCGGCAGCAGTAGCGATCGCCTAAACGATGTTTCGCGCACCACCGAGGCATTAGCCACGACGCAAAAAGCCATCATCGAGTTCACCGGGCGCATCAGCAAAATTTCGGCAACGACGCGTCTACTGTCGATGAACGCGGCGGTGGAAGCGGCACGCGCGGGTGAGTTTGGCCGTGGGTTCGCGGTCGTGGCGCAATCGGTGCGCAGCTTGTCGGAAGAAACGCAAGAGACCGCGGCGTCGATTCAACGCCTAAGTGAAAAAGTCGCCACCGAAATCAGCGCGACGCAAACCGCCGTCGGCCAAGCCGTTGGCGCGGTGAAGGCATGTACCGAACGTATTAAGGGCATGGAGCAATTCGCGTGGGACACCGCGAAAACCGTGCAGACGATGGCGCAAGGCCTGCGTTCGTTTGAAAGCGATTTAGGTCAGCAAACAGACCGCTTGGATTCCTTAGGCGCGAGCATCAACGGATTGGAATCCGTGCTCGCCGAAAGCCGGGAAAGTGGCGTCGCGCTATCGAACACCGCGGAAGCATTAAGCACCGCATCCACCAACTTAAGAAGCCGCTTGGCAAGCGTTGCTTCGTAGTGCCATTACTAGGAGAAAGAACGATGAAATTAGTTCGAGCCATCGCCTTATGCGCCGTGACGCTTGCATGGACTGGCCATGCCGTGGGCGCCGAACATTTGGTCACGCAAAAAAGTAAGTCGTTTTCGACTAAGAAATTGGCGATCAAGGTGGGCGACAGCGTGAAGTTCCAAAACGACGACGCGTTTCCCCACAACGTTTTTTCCTTATCGGATGCAAAGTCGTTCGACCTTGGCTCGTTTGGCCAAGGCGGTTCCAAGACCGTGACCTTCGATAAGCCAGGTACGGTGGAAGTGGAATGCGCGGTACACCCCGACATGAAGATGGTGGTCGAGGTCGGCAAATGAGAACCGCGCGTCGCGTTGTCGTCGCAGTCGCGCTTGGATTCGCCACAACCGTTACCGCATGGGCCGAAACGGCGGCCCCTCCATCGCAAGGCGCGCTGCTTCCTCGTGATAGCCGCGATGCCGCCGTGTTTCGTGGCGGGCTTGTCTACGCGAATTACTGTGTGACATGCCATGGCATCAACGCGGACGGCAACGGTCGCGCAGCGAAGCTGTACAACCCTCGCCCAGCCAATCTACGCATGTCGGACAAGAACGATCAGTACTTCAAATTGATCGTTCAATTAGGCGGCAAGGCCATGGGGCGCTCGGAGTTCATGCCGCCTTGGGGCGCCGAGTTGACCGAGGAACAAATGAACGACATCGCGGCATATCTTCGTTCGATCAATGCACGCACGAGCCCGAAATAATTCCTAAGTCGCGCGAACATCGCGCGCCGCGTATTGAAGGCTATACAGTCGCGAGTACAACCCGCCGCGCGAAATAAGCTCGCGGTGCGTGCCGACTTCCACGATGCGCCCCTGATCGAGCACCACGATGCGATCGACACGTTCGATCGTC
The DNA here is from genome assembly GCA_035761045.1 of Burkholderiaceae bacterium. Classification (GTDB taxonomy): domain Bacteria; phylum Pseudomonadota; class Gammaproteobacteria; order Burkholderiales; family Burkholderiaceae_E; genus DASTRU01. The sequence goes on from DASTRU010000178.1 coordinate 9,710, forward strand.
GATAAACGATGCGCGATCACGAGCGTGGTGCGCCCATGCATCAGGCGCTCGATCGCGGCCTGCACATGACGCTCCGATTCCGAATCCAAGGCCGAGGTTGCTTCATCGAGGATGAGGATTGGCGCGTTCTTCAAAATGGCGCGCGCGATGGCGAGCCGTTGACGTTGCCCACCCGATAAACGCACGCCGTTTTCGCCGATCATCGTATCGAGCCCTTGTGGTTGAGCGCGCACGAAGTCGTCGAGATACGCCGCATGCACGGCCGCTTCGATTTCCGCGCGCGATGCGTCGCGCTGCGCGCCGTACGCGATGTTGGCGGCGATCGTATCGTTGAACAACACGACATCTTGGCTAACCAAGGCGATCTGCGATCGCAAGCTTTCAAGCGTCAATGTTTCGAGCGGATGACCATCCAAGCGCACTTGCCCCGAGGTCGGCGTATAAAAACGCGGCAACAGATTCGCCAGCGATGTCTTACCGCCGCCCGAACCACCGACTAACGCCACCGACTCGCCCGGCGCGATCGCAAGCGAAATCATCGACAACGCATCGCGCTCGGTTTGCGGATAACGCAAGCTGACATGATCGAACACGATCTCGCCGCGCGCGCGTTGAAGCGTGACCGTACCCGTATTGGATTCGACCGGCGCGTCCAACAATTCGAATACCGACTCCCCGGCGGCGACACCACGCTGCAACGGACCATTGATATCGGCTAATTGTTTAAGCGCTGGCATTAGCAACAGCATCGCGGACATGAACTCGGTGAAGTTGCCGGCGGTTAAGCCGCCCACGGTACTTTGGTAGATCGCGGCGGTCACCACGCCCGCGAAGGCCATGCCGCCAAAAAATTGCGTCAATGGCGACGACGCCGAACTCGCCGCGGCGATACGCATCGCATAACCACGTAACGCGCGATTGGTCGTATCGAAGCGCTCTTCCTCGTAACTTTGGCCACCGTAAATCTTCACGACCTTTTGCCCCTCGGTCGCTTCTTGAAGCACGTTAAGTAAGTCGCCCGTGGCCTCTTGCGAACGACGGTTCATCTCGCGCAAGCGCTTGCCGATACGCACGGCGAACACACCGATGATCGGCAAGATGACAAAGGTTATGAGCGTGAGTTGCCAGCTTCGGTAAAACATTAGCCCTAATAAACCGATCACAGCGACGGAGTCGCGAATCAAGATCGTGATGACCTGCGTGGAGGCTCCGCCCACGTTCGTAACGTCGGCCGTTAGCTTGGTAATGAGCGAGGCCGATGGATGGCGATCGAGAAACGGCACTGGCAAGCGCACGAGCTTGGCGAACATCTGCCGTCGCATATCGAGCAAGATGCGATTCGAGACATACGCAAGCAAATACGATGCACTGAATTGGCTAACGCCACGGATGCTGAACAACACCACGATGAACAACGGCGCGATCCATAAATTACGCACGTCGCCCTTGAAGCCACGGTCGATCAATAAGCCCATGAAGCGTGCGAACACGGGCTCGGTCACCGCCGCGACGATCATGCAGATCGCGGCGAGCGCGAAGCTTCGTCGGTACGGACGGACATAGCCGAGTAATCGGCGGTACAGCGTGCGCGAATCATTCATGAGGAAAGGCTTGGTGGGTTTGCGAAACGGCTTGTCGCGTGCTCGCGAAACCGAAGGCTAATAAACGATTTCATATCGGCTAGCGCGCGCAGCGGCGGCCGCCGTCCTTAAGAGAGCATCGTCGGCTGGTGCTCGTAAATGGTGAGGCAGGTTAAGCGTGCCCGCGTAGATACCGTTGATCACCTCGATTTGAATACGAAGACCGGTACTGTCTTCGCCTTGCTGGGTGAACAACGATTGCGGCGCGGCGCGTTGCGATTCGGTGAAGCAAAACTTCACGCACTTGGCGAACTGCAAGCGGGCTTCGGCCAAGGTCAAAATGCGATCGGCGATCACGCGAAAACCACCGCTGTAATCGTCTTGCCGCACCTGGCCAACGATCACGAGCACCGCGTCTTCCACGAGTTGCGCGCGATGAGCTTCGAACGCATCGCCAAACACCATGATCTCTTGCGCGGTTGTCGCGTCATCCAAGGTGACGATCGCCATGCGACCACGCTTGCCGTTCATCAAGCGCACGCCCGTCACCACGCCCGCCATCGTTTGCGCCTCGCGCCCGGGTTTGAGTTGCGAGAGCGGCGTGCGCGCGATTTGCCGAACCTCGCGTTCAACGGCGGTAAACAAGTGCCCCGAGAGCGAGAAGCCAAAGACCGCCTTTTCCTCGATCAAACGTTGTTGTTCGCTCCAACCCAAGGTTTCGACCAAGGCCGGCGGCTCCATCGCCGCGCCGGGTTCGCCGAACAAGGATGTTTGATTGGCCGCGGCCTCGACCTGTTCGGCGTAATCGGTGGCCTGCTCGATTCCCGCGAACAACCGCGCGCGATCGGCTTCGAGCTTATCGAACGCCCCCGCGCGTACGAGCGCTTCCATCGTTCGCTTATTCACGACGCGGCGGTCCACGCGCGTGGCGAAATCGAACAAGCTTTTATACGCGCCGCTCGCTTCGCGCCCTTTCAAGATCATGTTCACCGCGTTCTCGCCGGTGCCCTTGATGCCGCCTAAGCCATAACGAATCGTCTTAGCATCGGTCGGCGTGAAACGGTAGTCGGACGCATTGATATCGGGCGGCAATATCTTGAGGCCGTTACGACGCGTGGCGTCTTCCCACAAGCTTTTAATCTTGTCCGAATCATCCAGCGCGCAGCTCATGTTGGCGGCGAAGAATTCGGCCGGGTAATGCGCTTTCAAATACGCGGTTTGATACGCCAATAAGGCGTACGCGGCCGCGTGCGATTTATTAAAACCGTAGCCCGCGAACTTCTCCATCAAGTCGAACATCTCGTTCGCTTTTTGTTCGGAGATGCCGTTCTTCGACGCGCCCTCGCGAAAGATCTCGCGATGCTTGGCCATTTCCTCGGGCTTTTTCTTGCCCATGGCGCGCCTAAGTAAATCGGCGCCGCCTAAGGAATAGCCACCGATGATCTGCGCCATCTGCATAACCTGCTCTTGGTAGACCATGATGCCGTAGGTCTCGGCAAGAATCGGCTCGACGCGCGGGTCGGGATATTCAACGCGTTCGCGCCCGTGCTTGCGGCCGCAAAAGCTTGGAATCAGGTCC
>DASTRU010000179.1:0-2173 GCA_035761045.1 Burkholderiaceae bacterium
GGCGCGACACATCTGGTGCGAGCTAAGGCGCGAATAAGCCGCGCAGGATGACGGACGATGAACCGCTTGCCGCGCTTTCGTCAGGCGCGAACCACCATACGGAGCTGCGCTCCACATGAACCGACGCCGACGCGTCGAACATCAACGAAGCAATCGCCTCGCCGATGCATGGTTGATGGCCAACCAACACCACGGCATCGGTGGCATGCGTTAAACGGTGACGAACGAGTTCGAGGTACTCACGCCCCGGCCGTCCAGGCGCAAGTCGAGAATCGACGACATAGTTCGTGGTGAGCGCCGCCATGGTTTCGCAAGCGCGTGTGGCGGGACTTGAAATCGCTTGTAAAGCAAGCGAATGGTTTTGAAGTATTTGACCAATCCATTGCGCGGATTTTTGCGCCTGCGCTTGACCGTGCGGGGTGAGCCGACGCGCTAGATCGCCATCGGAGTCCGTATCTTCGGGCGTTGCGTGACGCCATAAAAATAAATGTCCGACGAAACCCGGTTCCATACGCGGTTGCGACTCGCTTTATTTATTCGGGAGCCGCGTTGAGATCGATATCCAGACGTACGCGCGAACGACGATCAATGAAAGGCCATGACGAACGCGCGCGTTCGCCATAGGCCTCGCGCGCGCCGCTGCCACCCTCGACCATGTTGTCGAGCGCCTCGAGCAGTGGCAACCAACGTACCGGCCGCTCCACGCGCGGCCAACTCAAACCGTGGGATTCGCCGCCAATTAGAAGCGCGGGATGCGTTGGAGTGGGTTTGAGTGCATCGAGCTTGACGATGGCGAGTAAATCGTCGGCATCGGCGAGGTATAGATCGGGCCGGCGCGGATGATCGTCATGAAGAACGTATTGGTACGTTCGCCGTTGCGACAGCGCGAACGCCGACGCGACCACCGTTCTATCGGCCGGAGAAAAACCCACGACGACAACGGAAAAGCGACGCGGACCAAGAGAGGACATAGTAGGGATCGCTTGCACTCAAGACGGTTGCCCGCAGCATGAGGTCAAACCCCTACGTGCAGCGGTGAATTAATGCACGCTCGGTTCCGCGCGAGCGACGATCACTCGCGCGACTACACGGAGCTATGCGCGGGAGGTGCGGTTTTCAGCACTTCTTCGAGGGTCGTCATGCCTTGCGCGATCTTCATCGCGCCCGATACTCGCAACGGTCGTAAGCCTTGCTTGATCGCGAGTTTGCGTAGCGCCGCGATATCCGGGGACGAATGAACGAGGGTCTTGAGTTCGTCATTCATCACCAACATCTCGTAAAGGCCGGTTCGGCCTCGGTACCCCGTCATGCGGCATTCAAGGCAACCGACGGGCCGATAGACCGTGCGCGGCGGTTCACTACGAAAGGGCTGCAGCAATTCGTTCCATGCCTCGGCGGCGATTGGTTCGCCTGCGGCTTTGCATTGCGCGCAAAGCGTGCGCACCAGTCGTTGCGCAAGCACGCCAAGCAAGGTGGCGTTCAATAAATACGCTGGCACGCCAAGTTCGAGTAAACGCGAGACCGCGCTTGGCGCGTCGTTCGTATGCAAGGTGCTAAGCACGAGGTGGCCGGTCAGCGCGGCTTGCACGGCCATTTCGGCGGTTTCGAGATCGCGAATTTCGCCGACCATGATGATGTCGGGGTCCTGCCGCATCAATGCCCGAAGTCCGTCGGCGAAACTTAAGTCGATGCCATGCTGAACCTGCATCTGATTGAACGCCGGCTCCACCATTTCGATGGGATCTTCCACCGTGCTGACATTGACTTCCTCGGTGGCAAGCAGTTTCAGCGTGGAATACAACGTCGTCGTTTTGCCCGAACCGGTGGGACCGGTGACGAGGATGATGCCGTGCGGCTTGCTCGTCATGTCCTGCCAGCGCTTGCCGTCCTCGTCGGAAAAGCCAAGTTGCGCGAAGTCGCGCACGATGACTTCGGGATCGAAGATACGCATGACGACTTTTTCGCCGAATGCGGTGGGCAACGTGGAAAGGCGTAGCTCCACCTCGTCGCCAGCCGGCGTTTTAGTTTTGATGCGTCCATCTTGCGGGCGACGTTTTTCAACGACATCCATGCGCCCGAGCAATTTGATGCGCGCCGTCATCGCGGCCATGACCGACGGCGGCACTTGATACACCTGATGCAAGACGCCATCGATGCGAAACCGCACCAGCCC
>DASTRU010000180.1:0-23674 GCA_035761045.1 Burkholderiaceae bacterium
GACCGAAGCGCGCGAGGAAGAACCCGCGCCGTCCAACGTCGTGGAACTGCCGATCGAGCCAGCGACCGAAGCTTTTGAAAGCGACGAGAACAGCGCGGCCGACGAGGCCATCTTGCAAGCCAAGGACGAGATCGATCCCGAACTGCTCGAGATTTTCTCGGCCGAGGCCAACGATTACTTGCCCAGCATCGCGGCGAACCTCTCGGCGCTCGTGCAAAACCCACACGACGGCTCGGCGCTCGCCGACTTGTTGCGCGCCTTGCATACGGTTAAGGGCAGCGCGCGCATGGCGGGCGCGATGCGCCTGGGCGCGTTGGTGCACGACATGGAAAGCCGCGCCGAACTCGCGCGCGAACAAGCATCGTCGGCCATCTTCGAACAACTTCTTGCTCGGCACGACGACGCGGTGACGATGTTCGAGGCGATGCAGCGCGGCGAACCCGCGCCGCTGCCGACGAGCTTGCGCCGTCGTCTCGCGCAAGCCGCGAGCATCGAGGAAGCACCCGCCGCGAGCGAAGAGCCCGTGGTGGCCGACGAATCCACCTCGTCGAACACACCCGTCGCCGAGACGCTCGCGCCCGCGCAACCCGCGCTCGCCGATTCACGTCCGCTCGCGCCCGTGGTGCCGCTCGCGCCCGTCGCGCCGGTATTCGCCGCGCCGGAGCCGCCACGTGCGAAGCAAAGCGCGCTGGTGCGCGTGCGTTCGGACGTACTGGATCGTCTCGTCAACCAAGCGGGTGAGGTCGCGATCGCGCGCGCGCGGCTCGAAAACGATTTGCAAGGCATGCGCGGTGCGTTGAGCGACTTGAGCGAGAACGTTAGCCGCTTGCGCACGCAAATGCGCGAAATCGAGATCGCGGCCGAAGCGCAGATGCAAAGCCGCATGGAGCAGCAACGCGAGGCGGGCGCCCAGTTCGACCCGCTTGAATTCGACCGTTTCACGCGCTTGCAGGAACTCACGCGCATGCTGTCGGAGTCGGTCAACGACGTCTCGACCTTGCAGCAAAACATCGTGCGCGGCCTGGATGGCGCCAGTAAGGGCTTGACCAACCAAGCGCGCCTGACGCGCGACTTGCAGCAAGACCTGATGCGCGTGCGCATGGTGCCGGTCGATAGCGTGGCCGATCGCTTGTATCGGGTGGTGCGGCAATCGGCCAAGGAGTTGGGCAAGCGCGTCAACCTCGAGATCGAGGGCAGCAACGTCGAGCTCGATCGCGGCGTGTTGGAGCGCATGGTCGGCCCGTTCGAGCACTTGTTGCGCAACGCGGTCGTGCATGGCATCGAGTCGATAAAGGATCGGGTCAACGCCGGCAAGGCCGAAGCGGGCCAAATCAAACTCGTGGTGCGCCAAGATGGCAACGAGGTGCTGCTCGAATTCTCCGACGACGGCGGCGGATTAAACCTGCCGCGCATTCGCGAGCGCGGCCTCGAGCGCGGTTTGTTGGCCGATCCGGACGCGAGCGACGCGCAAATCGCCGATCTGATCTTCCTGCCTGGTTTTTCCACCGCCGCTTCGGTGACCGAACTCGCGGGGCGAGGCGTCGGCATGGACGTGGTGCGCTCGGAAGCAACGGCGCTTGGCGGCCGGGTCGAGGTGCATACCGAAGCCGGGCAGGGCACGCGGTTTCGCATCCGCCTGCCGCTAACCTTGGCCGTCACGCAAGTCGTGCTCGTGCGCGCGAGCGAACGCATTTACGCCTTGCCGTCGGTGCTGGTGGAACAAGTCCAGCAATTGCGGCCCGAGAAGCTGTTGGGCGCGTATCAAGAAGGCGTGCTTAATGTCTTGGGCGAGCGGGTGGCGATCAAATATTTGCCGCAGCTTCTCGGCGACGAGAAAGCCACGCCCATCGCGCAACGCTATTCCCCGGTCGTCGCGGTTCGCTCGGCTGGCGCGCGCGTGGCGGTGCATGTCGACGAAGTCGTCGGCAACCAGGAAGTCGTCGTCAAAAACATCGGCCCGCAGCTCGCGCGGATGATCGGCATCGCCGGCGCGACGGTGCTTGGTTCGGGCGACATCGTGCTCATCCTCGACCCCGTGCAGTTGGCCGAGCGTGTCGAGCTGCATCGGCCCGCGCCGACGCATGCGGAAGCCGCGCCCACCGCCACGCAAATCGTCGATCTCTCGGGCGACGCGCCAAACGCGCCAAAGCCCAAGCCAGCGGTCGCGATGTCCACCGCACCGGTGGTCATGGTCGTCGACGACTCGGTCACGGTTCGCCGCGTCACCCAGAGGTTGTTGGCGCGCGAGGGTTATCAAGTCGTGCTCGCCAAGGACGGCGTGGACGCGCTCGAGCAACTGCAAGAATTCGCGCCCGACGTGATGCTGGTGGATATCGAAATGCCACGCATGGATGGCTTCGATCTAACCCGCAACGTGCGCGCCGACGAGCGCTTTCGCAAGATTCCGATCGTGATGATCACCTCGCGTACGGCCGATAAGCATCGCAATCACGCGCTGAGCTTGGGTGTCGACGTGTATTTGGGCAAGCCCTATCAGGAAGACGAGTTGCTCGAACACGTGGGAACGCTGTGCCGCAAGCAGCGTCTGGCGCCCACGTCGGTTTGACGCGGGCTTCGCATCGCATTCGCGGGTGAGGTGCGTTTTAGCAGCCACCCGCGTAACCGTTTTGCCGCCAAGCCTCATACACGACGACCGCCACCGCGTTGGACAAATTGAGGCTTCGGTTGCCTTCGCGCATAGGTAATCGCAAGCGTTGCTCGGCGGGAAATCGCTCGCGTAGCGCGGGGTCGAGTCCACGGGTTTCGCAGCCAAAAACGAACGTATCGCCCGGCAGGAATTGCGCGCGCGCGTACTCGCCCCGCCCATGGGTGGTGAAGGCGAACATGCGATGCGGCGCGGGCTGTTCGCTTTCAAGGAACGCATCCCAATGCGCATGCACGCGCATCGACGCGTACTCGTGATAGTCGAGACCCGCGCGGCGCAACTGCTTGTCGTCGATCGCGAATCCGAGCGGTTCGATCAAATGCAAGGTCGCGCCCGTGTTCGCGCACAAGCGAATGGCGTTGCCCGTGTTGGGCGGAATTTCCGGGTGAACAAGTACGACGCGAAACACGCACGCTCCTAACGAATCAATTCATCGGCGTGCGCAAGGCCGCGCACGCCACCACCGCCGACGCGCCGGCCGCCTTCAATACGCGAGCGGCTTCGCGCATCGTCGCGCCGCTTGTCATGACGTCGTCGACCAAGGCGACGGCCTTCCCCGCGCACGCGGGTAGCGCGACGAACGCGCCGCGTATGGCTTCGACGCGCTCGCGAGCCGCAAGCGATGCCAACGGCGGATGTTCGACCACGCGCATCAACCATGCATCGGCCAGCGGTATTTTCCATGCCCGGCTTAGTCGAGCCGCGAGGATTCGCGATTGGTTATAGCCGCGCGCCGCCAAGCGTTGCGGCGATAGCGGTATCGGCACGATCGCATCGATATGCGGTATCGGCGGTGGCGCATGCGCAAGCCACGCCGCCAACGGTCGCGCGCAATGAAACGACCGGTTGAACTTAAGGTCGCGCACTAAACGATCGAGCGGCGCGACGTACTCCGCGCCGCATATCGCCGCATCGAACGGCGGGGCTTCGCGCCGACAGTCGCCACACAGGGCATCGGCCGCGTGCGTGATCAACCCAATCGCGCAACGCGCGCAGCGTAGGCGGGCGTTGCGTAACGCACGGTGTTGCTCGTCGCAACACGCGCACACGCCCGAGGGCCGCACCGGCCGCGCGCCGCACAGCACGCAATCCACGCCCAGCAATACATCGAGCGCGCGCGTCGTATAGGCACGGAGAAAGGCGGGGGTCGTAAAACGCATATGGCACGATCTTACGTTCCCGCCATTTCACGCTTGCTTCGTCGTGTCTCATTCACCTCGCGCGTTTGGAATCGATCCGCGCGCCCTGCAACGTCAGTTCGACCGCCGCGCCGCGCGCTTCGCCGAGCACGATTTTTTGTTTCGCGAGGTGCAGCAGCGCATGATCGAGCGGCTCGATGCCATTCGCATCGAACCGGCGTGCGTGCTCGATATCGGTTGTGGCCCTGGGCGAGCCTTAACCGGCTGGCAAACGCGGTTTTCGCACGCGCGCATCGTCGGTATCGATCTTTCCCATGCGATGTTGCGCATCGCGCGCGATCGCCACGCGCCATCGTGGGTTAATCGTATTGGCACCTTGATCGGTAAAAAAACATTGGGGGCGGAGTGGGTGCAAGCCGGTTTCGACGCTCTCCCCATTAAAACCGCCGCCGCCGATGTCGTGCTTTCCAATCTCGCCTTGCATTACGCGCACGAGCCGCACCGCGTGTTGCCCGAATGGGCGCGCGTTTTACGCACCGACGGACTGTTGATGTTTTCGTGCTTCGGCCCCGACACCTTGCGCGAATTGCGCGAACTATGGCCCGCGCCCGGCGTGTTGGAATTCGTCGATATGCACGACTACGGCGACATGCTGATCGAAGCGGGCTTCACCGCCCCCGTGATGGACATGGAGCATCTCACGCTCACTTACGAAAGCGCCGAGCACGCGTTGCGCGAACTGCGCGCGGTCACCGGCAATCCGCGCACCGATCGCCAGCGTCATCTTCTCGGCCCGCGCGCGCTTGACCACATCCATCAGCGACTCAATGCCCGGCGCGATGCTTCCGGCCGTATCGCGTTCACGCTCGAACTGATTTACGGGCATGCGTGGAAAGCCGCGCCGCGTCAGCGCGCCGAGCGTTTGCCCGACGGATCGGTCGCGGTGCGTGTGCCTTTGCCGCGTTTGCGCTAACTCGGAACCAGCGCGGCCGACTGTCGGCCGCGAAACCTCATATAATCGCGAGTCGCTCAAAAACCCGAATCGTGTTGCATTCGGACTTCTCGAGAGCGTTGCGGACCATCGTGACTTACTCCCCCGACTCCGACGTTCAGCCCCGGCCACGCATGCCGGGCCCGGCGTACGTCTGGCGGTTAAGCCGGACACCCGCGCTAACCCCGCTGCAACTCGCGGTCTGGTTCGGCGCGGTGGCGGCGGTTTCGGTGGTGATCGCAATCGGCTTCGCGTCGATCGGGCTGTGGGCCATGTTGCCGTTCGCCGGCATCGAAACCGCGGCACTTATCGCCGCCTTCGTTGTCTACGCGCGGCATGCGTCCGACGGCGAGCGCATCGAGCTAGCCGACGACGCGCTGCGGATCGAAACGACGCGGGGGCAACGCACCACGACGATCGAGTTGCCCGCTTATTGGGCCCGAGTCGAAACGCATCGCGGTTCGCGTTGCGAAGTGCGGGTGCGAGTTGGGCGGCGGTCAGTGGAAATCGGCCGCTGGGTGGGTGAGGAAAGGCGCGTGCAAGTCGCGCGAGAATTAGCGACGGCGCTGCGAGACATCGCGGCGGCGTCAAGCAGCAAACTGGGCAGCGATTCGTTTGCTGTGGCAGGAATTGAGGTATCTACTGGGGCAATTCGACAATGACGAGGATCTTCCACGCCGTAGCAGCAACGTTTGCTGCGCTGTTCGCCGGGCTGCTGTGGGTGCCCGCGCAAGCCGTTCAAAGCCGGTACAACTTCGCCCCACCGGCGAGTAAGCTCGCCGAGGAAATTCACTGGCTGCACAACTATGTGTTCGTCTGGTGCTTGTTGATCGCATTCTTCGTGTTCGCATGGATGCTGATCGCTATCGTCAAGTACCGCAAATCCAACGGCCATAAAGCTGCTCAGTTTCACGAAAGCACCACGGTCGAAATTATCTGGACCATCGTGCCGTTCCTGATCGTGGTCGCGCTCGCGGTTCCGGCTACTAAAGCCGTCGTCGCGATGAAGGACACCACTGGCGCCGAGCTCACTGTCAAAGCCACCGGTTACCAGTGGAAATGGGGCTACGAGTACTTGAAGGGCGAGGGCGAAGGCATCGCGTTCCTCTCGAACCTCGCCACCCCGCGTGAGCAAATCGAGGGCGACGCGCAAAAAGAAGCGCGCCTGAATAACAAAACCTATTTGCTCGAAGTCGATCAACCGCTCGTCGTACCCGTGGGCACCAAGGTCCGCGTGATCACCACGGCCAACGACGTCATCCATTCCTGGTACGTCCCCGCGTTCGCGGTCAAGCAAGACGCGTTTCCGGGTTTCGTGCGCGACGTGTGGTTCCGCGCTGAAAAAACCGGCACCTTCCGCGGCCAGTGCGCTGAGTTGTGCGGCAAGGAACACGCATTCATGCCCATCGTGGTCGAGGTGAAGTCCAAGGAAGACTACGCGCAATGGGTCGTCGCCAAGAAAAAAGAACTGGGCATTAGCGACAAGCCGGTGGTCGCCGGCCCGGCCGGTCCGAAACCCGTATCGCCCGAAGACTTAAACAAAACCTGGGCCTTGGCCGATCTCAAGGCGCAGGGCGAAAAGATTTTCAACGGCAATTGCGCGGCCTGCCATCAAGCGAGCGGCAAGGGCGTTCCGGGTCAATTCCCGGCGCTCGACGGATCGAAAGTGCTGCTTTCGTCGGCGCATGATGAATCCATCAACATTTTGTTGAATGGCCGCAATCAAAAGATGCCGGCGTGGAAATCGCAGTTGAACGACGTCGAAATCGCGTCGGTCATTACGTACACCAAGAATGCGTGGGGCAATAGCACGGGCCAAGTTGTTCAGCCCAAGGAAGTCGCCTCATTGCGAGGCGCGCAGTAAGCGCTGTTAACCAGTCACACGAGTTTCACGGAGACCAGCATGAGCGCAGTCCTTCCCGGCCACGGCGAGCACGCCCACGACGATCACGCGCACGACCATCCTCACGGTTGGCGACGTTGGCTGTTCGCGACCAATCACAAAGACATCGGGACGATGTATCTCATCTTCTCGTTCGTCATGCTGCTCGAGGGCGGCTTGCTGGCGCTCTTGCTGCGCACCGAGCTGTTCGAGCCCGGATTGCAAATCTTTCAACCCGAACGCTTCAACCAGCTGACGACCATGCACGGTCTCATCATGGTGTTCGGCGCGATCATGCCGGCCTTCGTCGGCTTCGCTAACTGGATGATTCCGCTGCAAATCGGCGCCTCCGACATGGCATTCGCGCGGATGAACAACTTCAGCTTCTGGCTGTTGGTGCCCGCCGGTTTGATCTTGACCGCGTCGTTCTTCGTGCCTGGTGGCGCGACGGCCGCGGGTTGGACGCTCTACGCGCCGTTGTCGACCCAAATGGGTATCGGCATGGACATGGGCATCTTCGCGATGCACATCATGGGCGCGAGCTCTATCATGGGCTCGATCAACATCATCACGACCATCCTCAATATGCGCGCGCCCGGGATGACGCTGATGAAGATGCCGATGTTCGTATGGACTTGGTTGATCACCGCGTACTTGTTGATCGCCGTGATGCCCGTGCTCGCTGGCGCGATCACCATGGTGCTGACCGACCGTCATTTCGGTACCTCGTTCTTCAACGCGGCTGGTGGCGGCGACCCGGTGATGTATCAACACATCTTCTGGTTCTTCGGTCACCCCGAGGTGTACATCATGATTCTGCCGGCGTTCGGGATCATCTCGCACGTTGTGCCAACCTTCTCGCGCAAGCCCTTGTTCGGTTACAGCTCGATGGTGTACGCGACAGCGTCGATCGCGATCCTGTCGTTCATCGTTTGGGCGCACCACATGTTCGCGACCGGGATGCCGGTGACTGGTCAATTGTTCTTCATGTACGCGACCGCGTTGATCGCGGTGCCAACCGGCGTGAAGATCTTCAACTGGCTTGCGACGATGTGGAAAGGCGAGCTCACGTTCGAGACGCCGATGCTGTTCGCGCTTGGCTTCATCTTCGTGTTCACCATCGGTGGTTTGACCGGCATCATCTTGTCGGTCGCGCCCGTGGATATTCCGTTGCACGACACGTATTACGTCGTCGCCCACTTCCATTACGTGCTGGTGGCCGGCTCGTTGTTCGCGCTGTTCGCCGGCGCCTACTTTTGGCTGCCGAAGTGGACCGGCCATATGTACGACGAGAAGCTCGGTAAGTGGCATTTCTGGTTGTCGATGGTGTTCTTCAACGTCACCTTCTTCCCAATGCACTTCCTAGGTCTTGCCGGCATGCCGCGTCGTTACGCCGACTATCCAAACCTCTTCACCGATTTCCATCAGATCGCGACGATCGGCGCATTCGGCTTCGGCATCTCGCAGCTGCTGTTCGCGTACATCGCGTGGAAATGCACGAAGACCGGACCGAAGGCCGCTGACAATCCTTGGGATGGTTCCTATGGACTCGAGTGGACGGTTCCGTCGCCGGCGCCTTTCCATACATTCGAGACGCCGCCCGTCGTGAAATAAAGCGAGATCATGGCCACGCCCGCGATCAATCGGTCATCCAATTCGTCGTCGCTTAAGCAAACGCAGCGCGCGGCGGCGAAGCGGACCGCTTGGATCCTTTTGAGCGTGGCCATCGTGTTTTTCATCGGCGTGATCGTTCGTTTTTGGTTGTTGCGCTGACATGACCGAATCGTTTGGCTCCAACGACACCGCGGGCGCGAAGGACGAGCGCCGTGACGGCAATCTAACGATGCTGCGCAAGCTCGCGGTCATGACGCTCGTCATGTTTGGCTTCGGTTACGCGCTGGTGCCGTTTTACGAAAAGCTGTGCGAAGTCACGGGGATTAATTTTTTAACGAACAAGGATGCCGACGCCGAACGGCTCGCGCGCAACACGCAGGTCGACACGTCACGCCTAGTCACGATCGAATTCGATGCGAATAGTCGCGGTCCGTGGAGCTTCAAGCCCGAGAAGAACACGATGCAAGTGCATCCGGGCGAGTTGGTCACGGTGACGTACGACATCACGAATAACGAACCGCGCGCGATGGCCGGGCAGGCGATACCGAGTTATGCGCCGCTTCGGTCGGCGCAGTATTTTAAAAAGCTCGAGTGCTTTTGTTTTCAGCAGCAAGCGTTGCCGTCGCGCGAAACGCGTCGTTTCCCGGTCGTGTTCGTGGTCGACCCGAAATTGCCGCGCGACGTGCACACGATCACGCTGTCGTACACGTTCTTCGAAATTCCGGGCGCCACCACGGCGAGCACGGCGGCGAAGACGAGTGCGTTGAATTAAAACGCGCACGGCCAACATGACCAGCCCACGTCCTCGCGCTTCGTTTGGACGCACGCTTCAAGCGGTGCTGTGGTCGTTTTTTGGCGTACGCAAAGGGCGCGACCATGACGCCGACATGCAAAATTTGAATCCCGTGCATGTCATCGTGGTGGGAATCGGCGCGGCGGCGGTGTTCGTGTTCGTGCTGATCATGATCGTCCGCTGGGTGGTTAAGGGATAAACGAGGAGAACCTTTCATGAGCGCAAGCGCACAAAACGCGCCTTATTACTTCATCCCGGCGCCGTCCAAATGGCCGGCCGTTGGTTCGGTCGCGATGCTGTTGTTCATCGCCGGCATGTCGATGATCGTCAACAACGTGGCGGGTTCGGCCTATGTGCTGGCCGCGTCGATGGCGATCCTTGTCTACATGTTGTTCGGGTGGTTCGGCGCGGTGGTCGGCGAGTCCGAGGGTGGGCTGTACAGCCGCCGCGTGGACGTGTCGTTTCGTTGGAGCATGAGCTGGTTCATCTTCAGCGAAGTGATGTTCTTCGCCGCGTTCTTCGGCGCGCTGTTTTACGCACGTACGTTCGCGATGACCGACTTGGGTGCGCTCGACAGCAAGATGTTCTTGTGGCCCGACTTCATGGCCGTTTGGCCGAACGTCGGTCCCGCGGGCGTGGTCGAGCCGTTCGTTCGAATGGGCGGCGCCGGCATTCCGACGATCAACACCGCGTTGCTATTGACCTCCGGCGTTACGCTCACGATCGCTCACCATGCCTTGATCGCGAATCAGCGCGGCAAGACGGTGCTGTTCATGATCCTGACGGTATTGCTAGGCATCGTGTTCTTGGGCTTCCAAGCGTACGAATACGCGCACGCGTATTCCGAATTGAACTTGAAGTTGAGCTCGGGCATTTATGGCTCGACCTTCTTCATGCTCACCGGCTTCCACGGTTTTCACGTGACGCTTGGCGCGATCATGTTGATCGTGATCACCGCGCGCTTGATTCGCGGCCACTTCCGGCCCGACCAGCATTTCGGCTTCGAGGCGGTGGCATGGTACTGGCACTTCGTCGACGTCGTATGGCTTGGCCTGTACGTGGTGGTGTACTGGCTATAACGCCGTCCGTTTTGCTGGCGAGAGCCGCGCGTTCGCGCGGCTCTTTGCATTTCGGCGCGAGGTGCGTTGTTTAAGGCGCGAAACCGGTGGTTTGAATCCACCCGAAGTGATGCGCGATCAGCAAGCTCACGAACAGCAGCACCGAAAGACTAATGCGCACGGTCAACGCGCGCGCCATGCGGCGACGATCGTTTTGACCGCGCATCATGTGCACGAGCGCGGAAAACAAGCTGGCGAAAATCAGCAGGAATGCGAGCAGGATGAGCAGTTTCATGGCGGACTCAAGCGTTAAGCAAGCATTGTAGGCGGGCGATGATGCAAGCAAGCATGTCGTGGTCTCGGCGATTTCGTCCGGGAATAGCGCCGACGCTGATGGTGATCGCGGTGATCGCGACGACGGTGTCGCTCGGTCGTTGGCAAGCAGGCCGCGCGATCGAGAAAGAAACCGCGGCCGCCACGGTCGCGAAAGCACAAGCCGCCGCGCCGATTCACGTCCGCGATCGATCGCTGACCTTGAGTGAAGTCGAACATCGGCGCGTTGTCGCGCGCGGGGAATTCATTGCCGATTCGACGATCTATCTCAGCAACCGCACCCGGCGCGGCGTGAGCGGATTCGAAGTGCTGACCGCATTGCGTACCGATGGCGGTATCAAGGTAGTGGTTGATCGAGGATGGACCGCGGCCGATCCGGCGCATATCAACAATGCTCCGCGCGTTATGACGCCGGTGGGCGTGGTCACGGTCGAGGGCATGGCGGTCGCTGATCCTGGCCGGTTCGCACCGATGCTTGGGGCCGCGGCGAATATGGATTTGCCGGCTGGCGCGATCTGGCCGAATTTCGCGTTCGACGCTTACCTTCGCGCGACGCGGCTTGCGGTGCAGCCGTTCGTCGTGTTGCAAACATCGGCGCTTGACGACGGCTTGTTGCGCGAATGGACGCCGCCGGGAACGGGAGCGCAAAAGCATTGGAGTTACGCGGTGCAATGGTGGGCAATGGCCGCCGCGGCGGCGATCTGGTGGGTTTGGTTCGGCATCACGCGTGCCCGGGCCGCAACGAAAGGGTGATGAATATGTCGCTGTCGCATGCCGATGCTGGAACCGCCGCCGCGGCGAGTCGGCCGCGCAAGCCGCGCCGCGTTTGGACGTTATGGGTGTTATTGGCGATTTGCCTGGCGCCCGTTGTCGCGTCGTATCTCGCTTATTACGTTTTCAATATCGAGGCGCGCAACAACTACGGCGACTTGATCGAGCCGCAGCGCGATTTCCCGTCGTGGCCCGCGACCACGCTCGACGGGCAACCGTTCGATCTCGCATCGTTGCGCGGCCGCTGGATCATGCTGAGCGTGGACTCGGGCGCGTGCGACGAAGCGTGCGCCAAGCGCCTGTACGTCATGCGGCAAGTACGCGCGACGACCGGTAAGGAACGCAACCGCATCGAACGCGTTTGGATCGCGACCGATCAAGCGAATCCGATTCCCGCGCTGGTTGCGGCGCATGAAGGCTTGCACATGCTGCGCGTCGACCCCGCGCCCATTCGCGCCTTTCTTCCGACGGCGGACGGCACGCGCATGGAAGACCATATTTATTTGATCGATCCCTTGGGCCATTTGATGATGCGCTGGCCGAAGGACGTTGATCCCAATCGCATGAAAAAAGACGTCAGCAAGTTATTGCGCGCTTCGCGCATTGGCTAACGCGCCGTCAACATCATTAGGGGACCGCATATGAATCTTCCGCATCTCGCGCTCGTCGTCGGCATCGGCACGACGGTGATCGCCGCCACGACGTTGTGGATTGGCAAAAGCGCCGCGCGGTTTCGCGCGATCGCGCGCATCGCCACCGGGCTGGCCTTCATCGTCGTGGTGGTCGGCGCATTCGTGCGATTGACCGATGCCGGCTTGGGATGTCCCGATTGGCCCGGTTGTTACGGCGATTTGACGCCCGCCACCGCCAAGCCGGAAATCGTCGCGCAAGAACAAGCCAATCCCTTCGGCCCGGTGACGATGGCCAAGGCGTGGAAGGAAATGGCGCATCGCTACATCGCCACCTTGCTCGGTACCTTGATCGTCGCCTTGGCGATCGCGGCGGCGAGAACGCGCGCCGCCGCGTCCGACCGCGCCAAACTCGCCGTCGCGCTCGTCGCGGTCGTCATGCTGCAAGGCGCGTTCGGCGCGTGGACGGTGACCTTGTTGCTCAAACCCGCGATCGTCACCGGTCATTTGATCGGCGGCATGCTGACGTTGTCATTGCTCTTATTGCTGAGCCTTTCGGCGTCGCCCGCGCCGCGCTTGTACACCGCGAGAATCGCGAGCTTGCAACCAATGGCCTTGAGCGCGTTGGCCGTGGTGGCGTGCCAGATCGTGCTCGGCGGCTGGGTAAGCACGAATTACGCGGCGCTGGCCTGCACCGACTTTCCGCTGTGCCACGGCCAAGTCGTGCCCGCGATGAATTTCGCCGATGCGTTTCATGTCTTGCGTCCGCTCGGGATGAACGCGCAAGGCGAGCCGTTGCCGTTCGAGGCCCTGACCGCCGTGCATTGGACGCATCGCGTATTTGCCTTGCTGGTGATCGCGGTCGTCGGCGCGTTTGCTTGGCGCTTGCGGATCGAGCCGGAAACGCGGCGCTTGAGCCTTGGCTTATTCGTCGCCTTGGGCGTGCAAGTGCTACTGGGCATCAGCAACGTGCTGTATAGCCTGCCGTTGCCCATCGCGGTCGCGCATAACGCGGGCGCGGCGGCATTGTTGCTGTTGCTCGTGACGGTCAATTACCGCGTGTACGCCTGCGCGTCCGCGCCAATGCCGCAAGCCGAAGTCGCGACGCCGCGCGCGGTGCGCGCTTAATTTCATCGAGCTGATTTTCGAGCGCCCCGCGTGACATCATGCCCACCGTGACCAATCCATCTTCCAACGCGGCGAGTCTTGGCCGCGCTCGCCAATACTGGGTGTTGACCAAGCCGCGCGTGACGCAGCTCGCGGTGTTTTGCGCGGTGATCGGCATGTTCCTCGCCACGCCCGATTTGCCGCCGTGGCAAACAGTGGTGTCGGCCACGATCGGCATTTGGCTGCTCGCGGGCGCGGCGTTCGCCGTCAATTGCTTGATTGAACGCGAGGTCGATGCGCGCATGCAACGCACGCGCCGGCGCGCGACCGCGCGCGGCGAATTGTCGGCGCCGCAAGTGCTGGCCTTCTCGGGAGTGATTGGTGGCGCGGGCATGTTCGTGCTGCATGCCTTCGTCAACCCGCTCACCATGTGGCTGACCTTCGCCACCTTCGTTGGTTACGCGGTGATCTACACCGTGCTGCTCAAACCCAATACGCCGCAAAACATCGTGATCGGTGGATTGTCGGGCGCGATGCCGCCCGCGCTTGGCTGGGCCGCGGTCGCGGGCGACGTGACCGCGCAAGCCTGGGTGCTCGTGCTCATCATCTTCTTGTGGACGCCGCCGCATTTTTGGGCGCTGGCCTTGTATCGCGAGGAAGACTTCAAGCAATCGGGCTTGCCGATGCTGCCCGTCACGCACGGCGCGCAATTCACGCGCTTGCAGGTATTTCTCTACACACTAGCCTTGGTCGCCGCGACCTTGATGCCGTTCGCGCTCAACATGAGTCACCTGATTTATCTCGGCGCTGCCTTGTTGTTGGGCGCGGAGTTTTTGCGTCATGCGTGGCTGGTATGGCGTCGGTATAGCGACGAGCGCGCGCGCCGCATGTTTCGGTTTTCGATCGTGTATCTCGCGTTGTTGTTCGCGGCCTTGCTGGTCGATCATTACGTTCCCATCAGCGCCACGACGGTGAACTTATGAGACGCCGCGCCGTACTCGTGTTCGCCGCCGCGCTCGCCATGCTAGGCGGTTGCGAACGACGCGACGCGGTCACGTTCAACAACACCGACATCACCGGCGCGGAATTTGGCAAGGCCCTCGCGCTGACCGATCACACCGGCGCCAAGCGCACGTTGGCCGACTACCGTGGCAAGGTCGTGGTGGTGTTCTTCGGCTTCACGCAATGCCCGGACGTTTGCCCGACGACGATGACCGCGATGACGCAAGTCATGAAGCTGCTCGGCGACGACGCCAAACGCGTGCAAGTATTGTTCGTGACGCTCGACCCCAAGCGCGATACGCCGCAAGTACTCTCGGCCTACGTACCCGCGTTTGACGCGCGATTCGTCGGCCTAACGGGCAGCGAGGAAGACATCGCGCGGGTCGCGAAAGACTTCAAGGTGTTCTATCAAAAATCGCCGGGCACCACGCCCGAGACGTACTCGATCGATCATTCCTCGGCGATGTACATCTTCGATCCCAAGGGCCAAGTGCGCTTGTACGCGCGCCACGGGCAAACGCCAGAGCTGCTCGCGGCCGATATCGCGAAGTTGTTGAAGTCCTAAGTCGCGACGAGCGTTTAGTACAACGATGCTTCCCCCGGCGGCCTCGTCTTAAACCGCTTATGCACCCAGTAGTACTGCGCCGGATGTTCGCGCACGCGGTCTTCGATAAACGCATTCATGAATCGCGTGCCCGCTTCATCGTCGCGGTCGCCCGGATAGTCTGCCCACATCGGGTAATAACGCGCGACGTAGCCTGACCCGTCCTCGGCGAGCGTGCCAATGAGCGCGACAACGTTTGCATCCGTGGATCGCGCGAGCTTAGGCACGACGGTGATGGTGGCCGTCTTCACGCCGAAGAAATCGACGAACACCGCGTCGCCCGCGCCAAAATCCATATCGGGCAAGACGTAATACGGCAAGCCGCGACGCATCGCGCGGATGATCGGCCGAATGCCTTCTTGGCGCGAATACAGTTCCGATCGATTGAAGCGTTCGCGGCCGCGTCGAAGTTGCGCGTCGATCACCTTGTTTTTTTGCGCGGTGTACATCGTCACGCCACGATGACGAAAGGTGTAGGCCACGCCCGCCGCGTCGAGTCCTAGGAAATGCGGCACGAGCAGGATCAAGGGTTTGCCCGTGCGCTCAGGCCACGCGGCATCCAAATGCTCTTCGCCTTCGATGCGAATAAGTCGTTCCAATCGCGCGCGCGGCGCGAACCAAAAAATCGCGCGATCAAAAAACGCGCGCGCGAAATAACGGCAATGCGCCTTCGCGGTTCGCACGCGTTCAGCCTCGCTCCAATGCGGAAAACACAGCGCGAGATTGCGTAATGCAATGCGCCGGCGCGAGCCAACCACCGCATACAACAACAAGCCGATCGCGTCGCCCATGCGTCGTTGCACCGGGTAAGGCAGCCAATGCAACACCCACATGCAGGCGATGAATAAACGAGTCAGCATCTCAAACGCTCGTACTGGAAGGAGGCGGCACGCCCGCCGGACGCTTGTACCGGTTGTAGGCCCACAAGTACTGCTCGGGAAAACGTTGCACGAGATTCTCGACCGCCGCGTTGATTTGCCGTGCTTGCGCCTCGGGCGTCGCGGCCCATGGTTCGTTCCATTCGAAGAAGTGCACGACATAGCCCGCCGAGCGCGGTAGCCGTTCACCCACGGCCAGCACCATGACCGCGTTGCTCAGCTGCTGCAATTTCACGGGCAGCGTCATCGTGTAGGCGGGGCGATGAAAGAAGTCGGCCCATGCGCCTTCGTTGGGCCCGGGCACTTGGTCGGGCAAGATGCCCACGGCCTCGCCGCGCTTGAGCGCGCGCACGAGTTGGCGTACGCCGGAAAGCGTGGCCGGCGCGGCTTGAAGATTAGGACGCGCGCGCGCGACATCGAGCAAGTCACGCGCGGCGGCGCGCTTGGGCGGACTAAACAGCACGGTGAGCGGCCCGCCGCGATACGCATACGTTTGCGCGGTGATTTCAAAACAACCTTGATGCGGCGTGAGGAACACGATGCCGCGTTGTTGCGCGCGCGCGCGCTCGACCACGTCCCAGCCAGTGACGCGCACCTTGGCTTGCGTGGTCGCGGGTGGGCGCATCCATATCCACGGTAGCTCGAAGATCGTTTTGCCGGCTTCGCGCAACGCCGCGCGCCGACGCGCGGGATCGGCCAATCCGCTATGCGCAAAGCCGTCGTCGAAACGCTGGCGGTATCCCGCCGATAGATGTGGCGCGAGCAGGCCAAGCAACGCGCCAGCGGCATGCAGCCAAGACAAGGGCAGCGCGCTCAACGCGCGAAAAACAGCAATCAGCATGAAGCGAAGGATGGGTTAAGTGAAACCGAGCCGAGCAGCCGGGCAAGGCTTAAGTGTGACTAAGGTTGGCGGTGGAAGAAATTTGCGCGGGTACAATTATCGCGCCGAGTTAATAGACAACTTGCGAGGCGTTGCGGTCCTTGGGGCCGCTCCCGCGCGGCGCTCGATTCGAGTCGCCGCCGAAATATCGCTAAAGCGTCGCCGCTCGGTTCGAAAAGGTCAGCGGCCACGCGTAATCCCTGGCCACTCATCATTAAAAGTTAAGGAACGAGCGATGTCCGAATTTCTTTTTACGTCCGAGTCGGTATCCGAAGGTCACCCCGATAAAGTGGCCGACCAAATTTCCGATGCCGTGCTCGATGCCATCTTGGCGCAAGACCCGCGCGCGCGCGTCGCCGCCGAGACTCTCGTGACCACGGGGCTTACCGTGCTCGCGGGCGAGATCACCACCACCGCGAACGTGAATTACGCCAAGGTCGCACGCGAGGCGATCCGTCGCATCGGCTACAACGATCCCGAATTGCGCTTCGATGCCGACGGATGCTCGGTGCATGTGTGCTACGGCCAACAATCGCCCGACATCGCGCAAGGCGTTGACGAAGGCAAGGGCCTGCACCTTGACCAAGGCGCGGGCGATCAAGGCTTGATGTTTGGCTACGCCTGCGACGAAACGCCCGAGTTCATGCCGTTTCCAATCTATTACGCGCATCGTCTCGTCGAACGGCAAAGCGAGTTGCGCAAGGACGGCCGCTTGGCCTGGTTGCGTCCGGACGCCAAGTCGCAAGTGACCGTGCGATACGTCGATGGCAAGCCGCATAGCATCGACACGGTGGTGTTGAGCACGCAGCATCATCCGAGCAAGACGCACCGAGAAATCGAAGAGGCCGTGATCGAAGAGATCATCAAGCCCGTGCTGCCCAAGAACATGCTGCATGCGAGCACGAAGTACTTAGTCAATCCGACCGGTTCGTTCGTGATTGGCGGCCCGCACGGCGACGCGGGGTTGACCGGCCGCAAGATCATCGTCGATACCTATGGCGGCGCGGCGCCTCATGGCGGCGGCGCGTTCTCGGGCAAGGACCCGTCGAAGGTCGACCGCTCCGCCGCGTATGCCGCGCGTTACGTCGCGAAGAACGTCGTGGCCGCGGGCTTGGCGCGTCAATGCGAAGTGCAGGTGAGCTACGCGATCGGCGTGGCGCGGCCGATCAACATCACGGTCTATACCGAAGGAACGGGCGTGATTCCCGACGAGCACATCGAAAAACTCGTGGCCGAGCATTTTGATTTGCGTCCGAAGGGCATCATTCAAATGCTCGATCTTTTGCGTCCGATTTATTCCAAGACCGCCGCGTATGGCCATTTCGGTCGCAGCGAGCCGGAATTTTGTTGGGAAGCCACCGACCGCGCGCAACGCTTGCGCGAGGCCGCGGGGCTTAAAGGCGAAGTCAAGCAAGTCGCGGTGGCGTAAAGCATGGGCGCGACGATGTTGCATCACTCGTGACATATCAGCTCGCGCCCATTCGCCGCCGCGCGCTTCAAATGCTCGCGGCGGTGATGTTGCCAGCGGTGATCGCGTGCGCGATTACGGTGTATGTCCTGCATCGCGAAGGCGTGCAGACTTTTCAACGTGGTGTTCAAGAAGCCACCCGCGCCATCGCGTTGGTGGTCGACCGCGAGATTCTTCGTCGAGAGGAATTGCTTAAAACCTTGGCGACTTCTCCGGCGCTCGATCACAACGACCTACAAGGGTTTCACGATCAGGCGAGTCGAATCGCTTCGAGCTTCGACAAGACCATCGTGTTGATGGATACCTTCGGTCGGCAGCTGCTCAACACGCGTGTTCCGCTAGGGGCACCGCTCGAACCCAGCGCGGGCTTCAAGGAGCGGCGCGAGCGCATCGGGCCGCTTGCCACGTCGGTCACTGATTTGTACTTCGCGCCGATTGGCAAGCAATACAGCTTCGCGGTGGAAGTGCCGGTGGTGCGTCAAGGGCGGGTCGTGGGTTATCTCGCGATGGGCAGTTTTGTCTCCCATTTGCAGCAGGTGTTCTCCGATCAGCAACTACCACCTTCGTGGACCGGGTCGTTGATCGATGGCACGGGCGCGATCATGGCCCGCAGTCGCGATTGGGAAAAAATGGTGGGCCGCCGTGCCACGGCCGACATGCTTGAAAGCATCGCGCGTTCGCGCGAAGGATTTCTCGACACCAAAACCCTTGCCGGCGAATCGGTGCGCACGTATTTCCGCAACTCGTCGTTGTCGGGCTGGACCTTGCTCGTCGGCGTGCCGGAGCGCGAGATCGATTGGGTCGCGCGACCGGCGCTGATCGCGATGACGGCCCTGCTGGTGTTGTTGTTCGCCGTGGCGGGGGTGGTGTCGATATGGGTCAGGCGTCGTATCGCGCAGCCGATTCAAGCGCTGGCGGCCGCCGCGCATCAAGTGGGGTCGGGGCAATTAACCGTATTGCCGACGCATGGCGTGCGTGAAATCGCCGACGTGGCCAGTGCGTTGATCGAAGCCGACATCAAGATCCGCGCGAGCAACGACGTGCTGGAACGCCGTGTGAACAAGGCCGTCGAGGAAACGCGTCTCGCGCAAGACGCTTTGCTTAGCAGCCAAAAGTTAGAAGCGCTGGGTCGCTTGACGGGTGGTATCGCGCACGACTTCAACAACTTGCTGCAAGTGCTGACGTCGGGCTTATATCTGTTGCAACGCCTCGTGGGCGAGGACGTGGGGCGACGCGCCGCCGAGTCGTGCCTGCGCGCGGTGGAGCGCGGCGCGAAACTGACGCGTCAGCTCATGACCTTCGGCAAGGCGCAGCCTGGTCAACGTTCGGTGGTGAAGGTTGGCGCGGTGGTGCAGGGCATGCATGAGTTGTTGCGCGGCGCGTTGCCGGCCATTGTGGAGCTTCGCGTCGCGATCGACGACGACGTCGCGCCGGTATTCGTCGACGCGGTTCAGTTTGAATTGGCGATCTTGAATCTCGTATTCAACGCTCGCGACGCGATGCCGCGTGGCGGACGTATTGAAATCAGCGCGTCGTCGCGCATCGCGCCCGGGGACGACGCACCGCCGCGCCTGACACCGGGTTCATACGTCGTCGTCGATATCAAGGACACGGGTACCGGCATGGCGCCCGATGTCATCCGTCATGCGTTCGAACCCTTCTTCACCACCAAACCGGTGGGCGAGGGCACGGGCTTGGGTCTTGCGCAGGTGTATGGGTTTGCCGCGCAAAGCGCTGGGGCGGCCACGATCGACAGCGTGTTGGGTCAAGGCACGCGCATCGCGCTGTGGCTACCGGCCGCGACTGGAGCCGCGATCTCGCATGCTCCGCAGATAAGTTCGGCGGCCACCACGGCCCGCAATGCGCATGTGTTGATGGTGGAAGACGATGAACTCGTCGCAAGCGTGGTGAAGCCCGCGCTGGAAGATCGCGGTTATCGCATCGAGCTTGCGACATCGGCCGACCAAGCCCTCGCTTGGCTTAGGAGTGGCGATAAATTCGATCTCGTGTTTTCCGACATCGTGATGCCGGGCACCTTGAACGGCTTGGGCCTTGCGAGCGAGGTGCGCAAGCAATGGCCACGCATGCCCGTGGTGCTCGCAAGCGGATACGCGGCGACATTGGGCGAATCGCCCGACGCAATCGTGTTGCGTAAGCCCTATACGCCAGACACCTTGATCGAAACCTTCGACCGCGTGCTCGCCGAGCAAAGCACGCGGTGATTGACGCTCGGGCGTTAAACGCGTGCGCTCATCGCTTGACGATTAGGCCGCAGGCGATGCGTCCTCCCGCGTTGCCCAAGGGTTGCGAGACGTAATCGTCGGCGCGCGCATGCACGATGACGGGCTTGCCGATCACGTTGTATTTGCCTTCGGTCAACGTAATGAGATCAACCTCTTGCTTGAAGGTCGCCACGCCGTTGCTGTCGGCCTTCAAGTTAAACATCGCGCCCGCGTGGCGTTGGGCTTGGCCGGGATGGCCGTGCGGATTGGCATCCGGATTGAAATGAGCGCCGGCCTTCATGCCGTCGCCCGAGCAGTCGGGCGTTTCGTGAATATGAAAGCCGTGTTCCGCGCCGGGCGTTAAGCCTTGCACGTTGGCGACCACCAATACCTTGTCGCCTTTTTGCACAAAGCTAACGGTGCCCGACGCCTTGCCCGCGGTGGTGGGCTCAAGCATGGCGACGGCCTTTGGCCCTTCGGCCATCGACTCGGTGGTGGTTCGCGAGGTGCCACAGGCGGATAACGCGACGGTGGCGGCGACAGCTAGTAAAGACAAGCGCATTCGTTGCTCCTAAGTGAGTTAAAAGAGTTGTCGAGCGACGGTGTTGCAAACAACAAACCCGATGGTGTGATGCGTCCCGCATCGATGCAAGCAATGCGCGGAACATTGGCGGCGCTGGACTGTCTTTTTGTACAGTACAGCCTTGTCGCCATGCTCCTAGCGCTTATCCATGCAAATCGCCCGCAAGCTCGAGATCCTCGCCGACGCCGCCAAGTACGACGCCTCGTGTGCCTCTAGTGGCGGTGAAAAACGCGACTCCCGCAACGGACGCGGCATCGGGTCCTCCGAGGGTATGGGTATTTGCCACAGCTATGCGCCCGATGGCCGGTGTATCTCGCTACTCAAAATCCTGCTGACCAACTTTTGCATCTACGACTGCGCGTATTGCATCAATCGCGTGTCGAGCGACGTGGAGCGCGCGCGGTTTTCGGTGCGCGAAGTCGTGCGCTTGACGCTTGATTTTTATGCGCGCAATTACATCGAAGGGTTGTTTCTTTCAAGCGGCATCATCCGCAGCCCCGACTACACCATGGAGCAGCTGGTCGAAGTCGCGCGCGTGTTGCGCGAGGAACATGATTTTCGAGGCTACATTCATCTCAAGACGATTCCCGACGCAAGCGAAGATTTGCTCGCGCAAGCCGGGCGGCTCGCGGACAGGTTAAGCGTCAACATCGAGTTGCCGACGGTGCAAAGCTTGGCCGAATTGGCGCCCGAGAAAAACGCGCAGACGATTCGAGTATCGATGGGCAAGCTGCGGCTGCGCATCGATGAATCAAAGGAAGAGCAGTCGCGTAAGCGGCCCACCACGCTCGCCAAGGCCGCCGCGCCCGCGTTCGCGCCGGGCGGGCAAAGCACGCAGTTGATCGTGGGCGCCGACGCCACGGCGGACCGCGACATCTTGCGATTGAGCGCCAATCTGTACGGCAACTATCGTCTGCGCCGCGTGTATTACTCGGCGTTTAGTCCAATCCCCGACGCGAGCCGCGCCTTGCCACCGCAAGCGCCGCCCTTATTGCGCGAGCATCGCTTGTATCAAGCCGATTGGTTGATGCGGCATTACGGATACGCGGCCGATGAAATCGTGACCACCAAGGGCGACGGCATGCTCGCGCTTGATATCGATCCCAAGCTTGCGTGGGCCATCGAGCATGTCGAGCAGTTCCCCGTCGATGTCAATCGCGCGCCACGCGAGACCTTGTTGCGCGTGCCGGGCTTGGGCGTGAAGGCGGTGGAGCGCATCGTCGCGTCGCGCCGTATTCGCGCCATTCGCGCGGAGGACTTAAAGCGTTTGCGCGTGCCCGTCGCGCGCGTGTTGCCGTTCGTGGTCTTGGCCGATCACAAGCCCGCGTCGCGGCTGCTCGATCGCGCGAGCATCGCCACGTGGGCGACCTCCGCTCATCAGGAGCCAACGCGAGCCAGCGCGGCACAAATGGCGCTGTTCTAGGCCCCATGCGTCATACCGTCGTTTTGCAAGGAGAAACCGATTTCGCGGGCTGGCGAAGCGCCGCGCGCGCTTTGTGTTTGGCGCAAGTAGCGCCCGAGGATGTGCATTGGCAGGTCGCGGGTGGCGAGCATGATTTGCTTGCGCATCACGCCAACATCTCGCCCGAACTCGCGCTGGCCGCGCACGCGCCCACCTTTACCGTGCCGCGCGCGTTTTTGGACATGTGCGAGCACGCGATCTTGCATCGCGACGCCGATCGATTCGCCTTGCTCTATCGCGTGCTGGTGCGCTTGCGCGACGAGCCTCGGCTGATCGAAGTCTCGGTCGACGCCGACATCGCCCGCGTGCAATCGATGATCCGATCGGTCCGGCACGCCATTCACAAGATGCGTGCCTTCGTTCGCTTTCGCGCGGTGGGCGGCAACGAACACGACGACGCGATCATTCCCGGCGCGGCTGATGACGATCGATGGTACGTGGCGTGGTTTGATCCGCCGCATCACATCGTTGAAGCGGCCGCGCCTTTTTTTGCGCGCCGCTTCGCCAACATGCGCTGGTCGATCCTCACGCCCGAGCGCAGCGCGCATTGGGATGGCGAGAAACTGTGGTTCACCGAAGGCGCGCCACGCGAGGCGGCGCCCGAAGGCGACGCGCTCGAAGACTTATGGCGCACTTATTACGCCAGCATCTTCAATCCCGCGCGGCTTAATCCCGACTTGATGCGGCAACACATGCCACGCCGGTATTGGCGCGATTTACCCGAGGCCCAAATCATTGCGCCGTTGGTGGCCGCCGCGCGCGAACGCACGGAGACGATGATTGCCGCCGGCGACGCATCGATTGATATCGACAACGAAGACGCGCGACGCAAGCAACGCGTCGTGCTTAAACGCGCGGCTTCGGCGGCACGACATCAAGCAAGCGTCGAATCTGAATCGGACGTGGGCATGCGAGATGCAACGCCCCACGGCATGGATACCACCACGCTTTCTCTCGATTCCGCCGTCACGCTCGACGAAGTACGCGAAGCCGCCGCTGGCTGCCGCAATTGCCCGTTATGGGAGCCGGCCACGCAAACCGTGTTTGGCGAAGGCTTGCCCACCGCGCCTTTGATGTTCGTGGGCGAACAACCGGGCGACCAAGAAGACTTGGCCGGCCGTCCCTTCGTTGGGCCGGCGGGTAAGTTGTTGAATCGCGCGTTGGCGCAAGCCGGCATCGATCGCGACGCCGCCTACGTGACGAATGCGGTCAAGCATTTCAAATACATCGTGCGCGGCGAGCGTCGCTTGCATCAAAAGCCCAAGGTGACGGAAGTGCGCGCCTGCCATCCGTGGCTTGAGCATGAGTTGGCGTTGTTAAAGCCGCGCGTCATCGTCGCCTTGGGCGCGACGGCGGCGCTCTCGCTGCTTGGGCGCGATACGCCGATCGAGCGCAATCGCGGGCAATGGATGTCGTTGGGCGATGCGCGGTTACTTATCACCGTGCATCCGTCGTACTTGCTGCGCTTGCCCGATCCCGACGCCAAGGCCCGCGAGTTCGATCGGTTCGTCGCCGATCTCAAGCTCGCGGCCGAGGCGCTAGCCGCGTTATGACGGTTCACCGCACGACCATGCCGGTGAATGGCGGCACATA
>DASTRU010000181.1:0-4928 GCA_035761045.1 Burkholderiaceae bacterium
GGCGAAGGCCATAAGCCCTTGGGTCGATACAGCATCACGAGCACCATGGCCAAGCCATACAACAGCATGCGAATGACTTCCGCATCCACGACCGTGCGGCCGAACAGACTTTCCTGCAGTGGTACCACCACGTGACGCAGCGCCTCGGGAAACGCCGCGAGCAACACCGCGCCTAGCACCACGCCGGGAATATGGCCCATGCCACCGAGCACGACCATCGCCAAGATGATGATCGACTCCATCAGGTTGAACGATTCGGGCGAGATGAACCCTTGAAAGGCCGCGAACATCGCGCCCGACACACCGCCGAAGCTTGCGCCCATCGCGAACGCGAGTAGCTTGATGTTGCGCGTGTCGATGCCCATCGCCTTCGCGGCGATCTCGTCTTCGCGAATCGCCATCCATGCGCGACCGATGCGTGAATCTTGCAAGCGCAGGCATACGAAGATCGATGCGATCACGAGCGTGAGGAATAAGTAGTAATACAGATGCACCGAGGGCGCTTCGAACGATTCGCCTAACTCGAGCGTGGTGCCGAGGTTTAGCCCAAAGATCGAGACCGGTTGAATCGTGCCGATGCCTTGCGGGCCGTTGGTGATATTGACCGGCGAATTCAAGTTGTTCATGAAGATGCGGATGATCTCGCCAAAGCCAAGCGTCACGATGGCGAGATAGTCACCGCGCAACTTGAGCGTGGGCGCGCCGAGCACAGCGCCAAAGAACGCGGCGAGCGCGGCCGACAAGGGAATGACGAACCAAATCGACGAATGCAAGCCCTCGGGAAACTGCTGACGGATGAACTCGAAGTTTTCGGCCAAATGCGGCGAGGCCAACAGCCCGTACATGTAAGCGCCCAACGCATAAAACGCGATAAACCCTAAATCGAGCAGACCCGCGAACCCAACGACGATGTTGAGCCCAAGCGCGAGCAAGATGTACAGCAGCGCGAAATCAATAATGCGCACCCACGAATTACCGAAGTGGCCGGCCACGAAGGGCAGCACCAGCAATAGCGCCGCGATGACGAGCATCAGCGCGAAGGACTTCACGGGGTGATGGCGTAGATCGATTCGAAGCACATTCATGGCGAAAGCCTTTTACGCACGATCGGCCACGCGCTCGCCCATGATGCCTTGCGGTCTTAGGGTGAGCACGAGGATCAACACGATGAACGCGAAGATGTCTTGGTAATGCGCGCCCAATACGCCGCCCGTGAGCGGGCCGAGATAGCCGGCGCCAAAGGTTTCGATCAAGCCCAACAACAAGCCTCCGACCATCGCGCCATAAATGTTGCCGATGCCGCCCAACACCGCCGCGGTAAAGGCTTTGAGGCCCGGCAAGAAGCCCATGTAGAAATGCACGGTGGAGTAATTAGCCGCCATCATCACACCGGCCACCGCGGCTAATGCGGCACCGATCGCAAAGGTCGCGACGATGACACGATTGGCGTCCACGCCCATGAGTCCGGCGACTTGTGGGTTTTCGGCCGTCGCGCGCATCGCGCGGCCAAGCTTGGTGCGGTTGACGAGTAAGACGAGTCCCATCATCAACGCGGCGGCGATCACGATGATCAATAGTTGCACTGGCGTGATCGACGCTCCGGCGATCGGCACGGGGTCGTTTGGCATGGTGGCTGGAAACACGAGGTAGTTGCGTCCCCAGATCAACATCGCCAAGGTTTGCAACACGATCGACACGCCAATCGCGGTGATCAAGGGTGCCAACCGCGGCGCGTTGCGCAAGGGCCGATACGCGACGCGTTCGATGGTGATGTTGAGCAGCACGCACACCACGATGGCGGCGAGCAGGCCCACCATGAGCTTGATGGGTCCGGGCAATCCTGGTGCGATTTGCCCAAGCAATGAAACGGTGGAATACGCGGTCAACGCGCCCACCATCAACACTTCGCCATGCGCGAAGTTGATGAGTTGCAATATGCCGTAGACCATCGTGTAGCCCAGTGCGATCAACGCATACACGCTGCCAAGCACGAGGCCGTTAAGAAGTTGCTGAAGCGGGATATCCATGCAGTTCTCGCAAGTCGGCTCGGGCCGTCGCAAGTTCAATGCCGGAATTCGGCGGTGGATCGAAGAAACGCTGAGTGCAACGCACGATGATGGACACAACCGCGGCT
Organism: Burkholderiaceae bacterium; assembly: GCA_035761045.1. Classification (GTDB taxonomy): domain Bacteria; phylum Pseudomonadota; class Gammaproteobacteria; order Burkholderiales; family Burkholderiaceae_E; genus DASTRU01. The sequence goes on from DASTRU010000181.1 coordinate 2,135, forward strand.
GCCGTTAGGGCTGCGGGATTCTACACGCGGGGTATGGCATCGAAGTGGCGCGCGAACCACGTTGATTACAGGGTGTCTGAACAAACCACAACGCTGCGACAATCCATCGTGACTCAACTAAAAGGATCGTTATGAAGGCGCTCGTGTTAGGCGCCGGCATCATCGGTGTCTCCACCGCGTGGTTCTTGCGAAAGAATGGCGTGGATGTGCACGTGATCGAGCGGCGCGCCGGAGCGGGGCTTGAAACAAGCTTCGCGAACGGATGCCAAATCTCGGTGAGCTACTCGGAGCCGTGGGCCGCGCCGTCCGCGCCGTTGAAAATCGCGCAATGGTTGTTCAAGCCCGATGCGCCGTTGCTGTTTCGTCCACGTCTTGATCCAGCGCAATGGCTATGGGCGCTTGCGTTTTTGCGTGAATGCACGCACGAGCGCTTGCGTCGTAACGTCGCCGCGATGGTCGCGCTATCGACATACTCGCGCGCCGTATTGCAAGCCACGCGAGCTGAAACAGGCATTGCATACGATCATCTCGAACGCGGCATCTTGCGTTTTTATCTCGACGAAAAAGTCTTCGATGCCGCGCGGCCCGCGGCCGAGAGCATGCGCGAGTTCGGTGTTAATCGACGTGTGATCGACGCCGACGAAGTCGTGCGCATCGAACCCGCGCTTGCGAAATGGCGCTCACGCATCGTGGGCGGCGATTTCACCGCCGAGGATGAAACCGGCGACATCTATTTGTTCACGCGTGCGTTGGCTGAACGCGCGGTCGCGCAAGGTGTTCGTTTCGAGTACGACACGCAAGTCACGCGGTTGATCGTCGAGGGAGGGCGCGTGGCGGGCGTTGAGCTTATCGGACCCGATGGCCGCTATCGCGTTGAACGAGCCGACGTTGTGGTGGTGGCGCTGGGTAGTCATACGCCCGCTCTGTTGCGTGGCGTGGGCGTGCGTACGTTGATTTATCCAGCAAAAGGCTATTCGGCCACCTATCCCATCATCGATTCATCCGCAGCCCCCACGGTAAGTTTGACCGACGACAGCCATAAGATTGTTTTCGCGCGATTGGGCAATCGTTTACGCGTGGCGGGCACCGCGGAGTTAAACGGATATTCGCGTGAACTCAACCCAGTGCGTTGCGAGGCCTTGACTCGTCGCACGCAGGAATTGTTTCCCGACGCATGCGATTACACGCAGCCCGAGTATTGGTCGGCACTACGGCCTTCCACGCCTTCCAACGTGCCCATCATTGGCCGACTTCGTTATCCCAATCTTTACGTTAATGCGGGTCACGGCACGTTGGGCTGGACCATGGGCTTGGGATCGGGCAGGGCCTTGGCCGATGTGCTGTGCGAACGCGAGCCCGAGGTGGCGTTTCCGTTCGTGGGCGTTGGTAAAAGCGCGAAGTAAGACTCAACGTTGCTCAAGTACCCAGCGCGCCAAAACGCGTGCTTCCTCGTTCGTGACGGTCGTCATGGCGGGCATCGGCACGGCGCCCCATGCTCCGCCACCGCCGCGCTGGATTTTGTTGGCAAGCGCTAATTCAGCCTGCGCCCCAGCGTCCTTGTAGCGCGCGGCGATATCGCGAAAGGCTGGTCCAACGATCTTGCGGTCAACACGATGGCACGACAGGCAATGCCGCTGCTTCGCCAATTCCAAATTGGCCCAACCGTGTTGCGGAACAATCGCGACGATCAATCCCAAAAGCATCATCGCCAGCAACCGGGGTTGTCGTGTATCGTCATTTGGAATTGATGGGGAGGTACGCAACATGATTTGGATCTATGGCGTTTTATTTCTGTTCGCCGTTTTGAAGTGGAACGGCACCGAATGGCTGGCGAATATCTCGTGGTGGTGGATTTTGGGTCCGTTGATCGCGGTCGTGGTGTGGTTCGAGGTGTTGGAACGGTTGTTTGGTTTTGACGTGAAGCGCAAGGTCGCCGATGCGGAGTTCGAGCGTGCCAAACGCGAACGTATTCGCAAGCAGCTCGAACGTCCGGGCGTGCGGCGTTAACCAACACGCCACCTCTCGTTCAACGTAGGTTCTTATCGGTCACCGCGCCTTCTTCGGCGCCGGAGGCTAACGAAGCAAACTTGGCCAGCAGGCCGCGCACGTAACGCGGCTTGCGCGGCGTCCAAGCTGCTTTACGGCGTGCAAGCTCGGCGTCATCCACATTGAGTTGCAATAGCAGCTTGTGCGCATCGATGGTGACCGAATCGCCTTCTTCGACCAGCGCGATTGGCCCGCCCACGGCGGCCTCGGGGGCCACATGCCCCACCACCATGCCCCAGGTACCGCCCGAGAATCGGCCATCGGTAATCAAGCCCACCGACTCGCCCAAGCCTTGGCCAATCAGCGCCGACGTCGGCGACAACATCTCGCGCATGCCAGGTCCGCCTTTGGGGCCTTCGTAACGAATCACGACCACATCGCCCGCGCGAATGCTGCGCGCCATGATCGCCTCCATCGCCGCGTCTTCCGAATCGAACACGCGCGCCGGGCCGGTGATCGACGGATTCTTCAAACCCGTGATCTTGGCCACGCTACCCAGCGGCGCGAGGTTGCCGCGCAAGATCGCGAGATGGCCGCTCGCGTAAAGCGGCGACTCGATTGGCAGGATGACGTCTTGATTGCTGGGCACTTGATCGGGAATCGCGGCCAGCTCCTCGGCCATCGTGCGGCCGGTGATCGTCATGCAATCGCCATGCAGTAACCCGGCCTTCAACAATTGCTTAAGCACCACGGGCACGCCGCCCGCGCGGTGCAAATCGGTCGCCACGTACTTGCCCGAAGGCTTGAG
>DASTRU010000182.1:0-5466 GCA_035761045.1 Burkholderiaceae bacterium
GTTCTCGAACTGCTTGGTTGGGATTGCTCGTAAGCTTCTGCGTCGTAGGTTCAATTTCTTGGCAAGCAAGAAAACTCGCGCGCTATCTACTCGCAGTAACTTTGACAGGAATAGTTGTTTGGTTCTGCCTATTTGTTTGTATACCTGGACTAATCAACTCGCAATCAACTGTTTCAATACGAATTCTTGGTGAAGTTAATTCAATCGAGGCGAGATTTTCTCTTTGGGCAGAAGCTGTTCAATTAATTAGAGCTGCACCATTACTGGGGGTGGGGCCTATGCATTTCTCTGCTGTAAATAATGGCTTAGGCGCTCATCCACATAACTTTATTTTGCAGGTTGCGTGTGAATGGGGCGTCGTAGCCGCTTTGGCACTTATTTTTTTTATTTGTATTTTAGTGTGGCGGCTGTTTATCGAGGTTCGATTCAATAAAGAGAGTGATGGAGTGGCTCTCTCCGTATTCGTTGCAGTGCTGACGTGGTGTGTTGGAATTCAGCTTGATGGCTATATGGTAGTTCCGTCCACCCAGGTGCTTAGTGCAGTAGTGTTAGCGCTCGGTGTTTCCAGAGCCGCCCAAAAATCACAACTTATAGCTAAAGCTCGCAACGAAATAAATATTTCAAGATACGTCGTTGCTCTGTTTGTTTTTTTTGCAGCCATTGCTCAAACGTTCGTATTATTTTTTACGCCATTTGGACAAGCTGAAGATCGAGAAATAAAGTGGCGCATTACCCATTCTGAGGAACATCTCTGGCCGCGCTACTGGCAACTAGGCTGGATTGGCCCCGAAGACGACCCCACCTTCTGCTTCGACGCTAAAAAATCGCCTCACTGCCCGCCAACAAAATAAGACGACTTACCACCCGTCTTAGTTTTGAGCTGAATAACCTCCAAACTCATCCCACGATCCACCGCCTTACACATGTCATAAACCGTTAGCAGCCCCACCTGCACGGCCATCAACGCTTCCATCTCCACCCCCGTCTGTCCGCGACACTCCACCGTCGCCTCGCACCTCACCCCGGGCAACGCTTCGTCAATCTCAAACTCCACCGCGACGCGCGTGAGCGCGATTGGATGACACAGCGGTATTAAATCGCTCGTTTTCTTCGCGCCCATGATGGCGGCGATTCGCGCCACGCCTAATACATCGCCTTTCTTGGCGGTGCCTTGCTTGATGATCTCGAGCGTTTCGCGCTTCATGCGAATGCGGCCCTCGGCCACGGCAACGCGGTGCGTGATGTTCTTGTCGCCCACATCCACCATATGAGCTTGGCCTTGACGGTCGAAGTGCGTGAGTTCGTTCATGGATCGAGGAGGTCGGTGTGCGCGTGTGAGACTTCCTTACCGCGCGTGAAAAGAGGCGGGGCTATCATAACAACATGCTTTTTTCACTTCGCTCCATTGTTCGCGCCTTGCTTCGGCGCGGATGCGCGGTATCGCTCGTGGTGGCGCTTGGTGTGTCGCCGGCGCCGGTGGCGTTGTCGCAAATTAATTTGCCGAACTTAGGCGACGCTGAATCGGAAGTGTTGTCGCCCGCGAACGAGCGCAAGCTCGGCGAGCAAGTCATGCGCGAGTTGCGTAATGCCGGCGAGATCTTCGAGGACGCGGAGTTGACCGAGTATCTGACCAATCTCGGCTTGGAATTAACGGCGGCAAGTGCGTCGGTCAGCGGCGGTGGTAGCGCGGTGGCGGCGACCGACTTCACGTTTTTTCCGGTGCTTGATACGACGGTGAACGCGTTTGCATTGCCCGGTGGATTCATCGGCGTGCACACGGGTTTGATCGCGCTTGCGCAGACCGAGAGCGAGTTGGCCTCGGTGCTCGCGCACGAGATCGCGCACGTCACGCAGCGTCATATCGCACGCCGGTTTGCTGATCAAAAAACGAGCACCTTGGCGATTTTTGGCGCGTTGTTGTTAGCCATCGTCGCCGCGCGTTCGGGCGGGTCTTCCTCGGGCGACGCGGCGCAAGCGGCGTTAGCCATTGGTCAAGCCGGCGCGATTCAACAGCAATTGAATTACAGCCGCGATGCCGAACGAGAGGCCGATCGCATCGGCTTTCAAACCTTAGTCAAAGCGGGGTATGAGCCACAAGCCATGCCCGATTTTTTCCAGCGCCTGCAAAACGCGTCTCGCATTCAAGACAGCAACGCGTATCCGTATTTGCGGACCCATCCATTAGGCGTGGAGCGCATTGCCGATACGCAAAACCGCGTGCGGCAAGAGCGTTATCGCCAGCACGCGGACGGCATTGATTTTCATCTGATACGCGCGCGCGTGCGTGCGTTGAGGGATACAAGCGTGGCGGGCTTGCGCGAGGCGAAGACGGATTTCGAAAGTCAATTAGCCGTTAACGCTAATGCGCGTGGCGCGCGCGCGGCGGCCGCGTATTACGGCTTGGCCATCGTGCAACTTGGGCAGCGTGATCTTGACGGCGCGACGCGTTCCATCAACGAAGCGCGCAAGCGCGGCGAAGCGCATCCGTTTATCGAGAAACTCGCGGCGCAAGTGCAAGTCGAGCGCAAGGACTTAGGCGGCGCGGTCGCGACGATGGATGCCGCCCGACAAAAGTGGCCCGCGTCGCGCACCTTGCGCGTGGCGTATGCGCAAACCTTGCAAGTCGCGAACGCGCATGCGCAAGCCATTGGATATTTGCGCGAGCAAGTCAGTCTTTATCGCAGCGATGCGAAGTTGTTTGAATTGTTGGCGCGCAGTTACTCGGCCACCAATCAACCCGCGCGAGAGCATCAAGCCATTGCCGAGGTGTACCAATTGCGCGGTGGAACGCGCGCGGCGGTCGATCAACTTGAAATCGCGCGTCGTTATGCGCGCACGGGGTCGTCGAACGACGACCTCATTCTCGGCAGCGAGATCGAGGCGCGGTTGCGTGAGTTACGCGCGCAGCTGTTGGAAGAACTTAAAGATTCGCAACGCGGGCGTGGGTAAGCCAAAGCCGCATGCCGCATCGTCCTCAATTACACGACTCACGCACCACGGGCTTAGTCCTCACCGGCGGCGGCGCGCGTGCGGCGTATCAAGTGGGCGTGTTGCAAGGCATTCATCAAGTCCTTCGCGACGCGGGCATTCCTAAAGGGCCGATGCCGTTCGGCGTGATCTCGGGTACCTCGGCCGGCGCGATCAACGCCGCCGCGCTCGCGGCCCGCAGCGCGTCGTTCGATCACGCGGTCGCCACGCTCGCCAAGGTATGGGCGCATTTACATGCGGGGCGTGTGTATCGCACCGACACGCAAGGCCTCACGCGCACCGGTGGGCGATGGTTGGCGATGTTGGCCTTTGGTTGGTTGCGTCGGCGTAGCGGCACGCGGCGACCGCCGTCGTTGCTCGATAACGGACCGCTCGTCGCGCTGCTGCAAAAAGCGATTGATGTGCGACGTATTCGGCATTCGATCGATCGCGGTTTTATTCACGCGATCGCGATGAGCGCGTCCGACTACAGCAACGGCCGCAACGTTATTTTTTACGATGGCGCCGAAGGTGTTGGGCCGTGGACGCGGAGTCAACGCCTCGCGGTGCGCGAATCGATTCAACTCGAACACTTACTCGCCTCAAGCGCGATTCCGTTCGTCTTCCCGCCCGTGCCCTTGGTATGCGAATCGCGCTTGTCGTGGTTTGGCGATGGGTCGATGCGGCAGATCGCACCCATCTCGCCGGCCATTCATTTAGGCGCGCAACGCATCCTTGTGATTGGCGCCGGACAAATCGATAAGCCCGGAGGTTTCGTGCCGATGCCCGGCAGCGCGGATGCGCATGAATACCCATCGCTCGCGCAAATCGCGGGGCATGCGTTGTCGTCGATCTTCTTGGATTCATTAGCGATGGATATCGAGCGCGTCCAGCGCGTGAATGCCACGCTGCGGCTTATCCCCGAAGAGTCGCGCGCGCAAACGAAGTTGCGTGAGGTGGATGTGTTGGTGATCGCGCCTTCCGAGCGTATTGACGCCATCGCCGCCGAGCATGTGGGCGCGTTGCCGCGTCGTGTGCGCGCCTTGCTTCGAGTGATCGGCGCGACCGAAGCAAGCGGCGCCGCGCTCGCGAGTTATTTGTTGTTCGAACCCGCCTTCACGCGCGAGCTTATGCACATGGGCCGCGAAGACACGCTCGCGCGCGGCGAAGACGTACTGCGCTTTTTATTACGCAACGGGTAAGCGATGAATCGTTATTTAAAACCATGGGCCGTGCTGCGCTTGGTGCTGGCCTTAGGCATGTTCGCGTTAGTAGGCATCGTTCAAGCGCGCGACGTTCCCGCAACGACGCAAGCCGTCATTACTTATGCGGAGTTACCGCGCGAAGCGCAACGCACGCTCGCATTGATTCGCTTAGGCGGACCATTTCCTTATTCGCGTAAGGACGGCAGCGTATTTAGTAATCGCGAACGGTTGTTGCCGCGCAAACCGCGTGGCTATTACCGTGAATACACCGTACCGACGCCCGGATCGCGCGATCGCGGCGCGCGACGCATCGTCGCGGGCGCTGGTTTGCAAAACGACGTGCGGCAATCCGGTGAGTACTGGTACACCGACGATCATTACGCAAGCTTTCGTCGAATCATCGACTGGCAAGCCGCGCTTACGGAGTCTCGTCCATGACTACTGCACCTTCCTTATTCGCGCGTATCGCACCACAAAGCGTGCAGCCGTTGCGCGGGATGACCGAAGACGATGTGCGCGTTGCCGCGCGCGACGCGGGCGATCATTTTCGTGCGATTGATTGCGCAAGCTGTACTTGCCGCGCCGATGTGTTCGCGCAATTAGCGCTTGGCCTTGGCTTGCCACCGCACTTTGGCGGCAATCTCGACGCGCTGTATGACTCGTTGACCGACTTACCCCATTCACCGTCGCGCGGTTGGACGATTGTGATTCATCACGTGCCGCTGCTTAGGGATTTTGATCAAGAAGAGCGTGAAGCGTTGATGGATGTGTTTAGGGACGCGGCGGAGTTTTATGCGGAGGAGGGGGGGGCGTTTCGGGTGTTTTTTACGTTGGGGTGAGGTGGGGTGAGCAATGTTGGCCTGTAAATCTAGATGGAGTGGCCGACAGTGTTAAGTTGTTTTGCTCTATTGGCTTGAGCGTTAAGGCCTAAATATTTTGCATTTAGTTAATAGTGATTAATTTAATTTTTAGTCATTTTCTCCTCTTATACTCATCACTAGGGTTCTGTGACGATTGGTGTTTAGCCTCGCTGAGGTCAGGGACGATGAGTTGTAGGGATGGCCGCCTTGCGCGAAAGCATCTGTTGCGCTTATGGAATCATGGGACGACTTTCGGTTATCCATAGTCACTGGTGAAAAGCAGCTTAAGCGCAACTTACGGGGTAGTTCTTTTTTATGCGTTGTTCTTACGAGAGCGAGAGGTATGGCGCTTATTGTTAGCGGTGCGATGTTGAGTAGCCACCACGTCTTTCCAGTCGTCACCGTCGTATGCGCCTTTGTGGGAGTTGCACAGT
>DASTRU010000183.1:0-5702 GCA_035761045.1 Burkholderiaceae bacterium
TCCAGGCAAGGGTGCAAGGTTCTTGAGATACGAGGTGTGCACGCGCGCGTCCTCGTTCGTCAGGTTACGGCCTTGCAATGTCAGTGTGAGATCGGTCACGCCGAGCCGAATGCGATAGTCCGCGCCAAGATTGACAAAGGTGTACCCCGCGGTCGCTTGCTCGGGCTCGCCATCGCGCACGTCGAACGACGACACGCGGTCTTGGCGTTTCGTGCGCACGATCGAGCCCAACACGCTCCACGCCCCGGTGCGATATCCCACGTCGAGTCCAATACGCGCCGGCGAGATTCGTGGCACGTTGGCGCCATCGTTAGGGCCCGATGTGATCGTCGCGCGCACCATGTCGCCCCATACGCGCGCGTTCCAGCCCGTTGACTCACCCACCGATGCCTCTGCTTCGAGACCGCGAAAACGCGCGTTGTCTTGGCGGTAACGCAATACCGAGAGTGTTTCTTCAACGTTGCCGTTTTCATCGAGCACATCGAACGTCGAGCCGTCGAACGTGCCATAGATGTAATCGTTGAATCGATTGTCGAAGACCGCGAGTTTCGCGCGCACCACGCCTTCGGTTTTGCGCAACGCAAGCTCGAGGTTGCGAGCGCGTTCCTTTCGCAAACCGGCGTTACCCACTTCATACGCGAAAGTGGCCGGATGGGCGCCTTCGAAGTACAACTCTTCTGCGGACGGCGCGCGTTGCGCGAGCGTTCCGGTTAGTCCCGCCTCCACGCCTTTGGTAATCGAATAAAACGCGCTTGCGGATGTGCTGAATAAACCGAACCCACGCGACGGTTTACGCGCACCCGACTCGTCGCTCTCGCGTACCGCGTATTCCTCGCGCTCGCCACGGCCGCCCAGCTCGAACCGCCATGCATCGAGCCGCCGTTCTTCCACAACGAATAAAGCCAATGTCAATGAACGGGTACGCGGCAAGAATCCTTCGCCCACGCCACGCATATGTGATTCTCCGATCTGTGTTCCAAGCACGCCCTTCCATTGCCCGAGCGGTGCGTGCGGCAATTCCAAACGCGCTTCGACGCCACGATTTTCGAATCGGGCACCCTGCTCGCCGTCTGGTCCGATCTCGCGATGCGCGTAATCGGTGTGCGACACCTTCAATCGCAGCGCCTCGAACCCGGCAAACGGACGCGGCACATCCGCGCGCGTATCGATACGCACGCGTTCTAGCTTGATGTCGACCGGCTCGTCGGGATTAGGAATGCCGTAATTCGAGCGATAGGTTTGTATCGCCGCGCCCACCATCGCGCCGCCGCTTAAAAATGCGCTTGCGCCCACCGCCGCGGAACGCGTGTCGGTTTCGGAATTAGGCAAACGATCGTTGGCGATGACAACGCCATTCTCGTCGCGCAAGGGCTTAGCTAATTCGTAATCTCCGGTCTGCTGACGAAAGCCTTCGAAGCGCCACATCGTTGAAGGACTTAGCGCGCTTTCGATATGCGCGGCCACCGCGCGCTCGCGTTCGGCGCTCGATCCACGTAAACGCAACGCCGCGTCCACATCGTCGTGCTGTTGCAATGGAATTCGGTTCGAGACGATGTTGACTAAACCGCCCATCGCGCCCGAGCCGTAAAGCAATGTCGACGGTCCGCGCAGTATTTCGACTTGGTCGCTATTAAACGTATCGGCGGCGACACGATGATCGGGCGACGCGTTCGACACATCCGCGACACCCATTCCCGACTCTGTAATACGCACGCGCGCGGCGTCCATGCCGCGAATGATCGGACGACCCGCCCCTTGCCCATAGGCGGATGACGTTACGCCCAGCTCGTGATCGAGCGTCGCGCCTAAGTTTCCGCCTTCACGCATTCTTAGCGCGCTGCCGCGCAAGACGGAAACGGGTTGAGAGACTTCGCGTTCATCGCGTTGATCTAGGGGACTTGCGGTAATCACCACCGGTGCCAGCTCGGTGGAGCCAGCGACTTGCGCATGAACTGGCGCGATTGAATAAAGCGCCATCGAAACAGGAATAACAGCGCGAATAACACGCGCGCGCGAACGCGACGCACATACAACGTACGACATCAAGATTTCTCCACGACTAATGTTTTAAGACGCCAAACGCCTTGCCTTGCGCAACGCGTTTGCGATGAGGCCGGGTCTTAAAAGAACGTGGATGGCGGCGCGCGCGAGCGAAACGCGGCGAACTTGAATTGCAGATCGGCCGCGACTTGATGCAGCAGCACGAATGCATCGGGCGCGGCTTGAATTAAGTGCGCATCGACAAACGTCGTGCATGTATCGCCTAAGGCGAGCGCATCGAACAATCGGCATTCAATGTTGGAATGGTCGAATGGCGTTCCGACATCGGCCCTCGACTCGGCCATCGAGACGGTCGTTCCACGCGCACCGTGAGCGGCGCGGTGCCAAACACCAAAGGTTTGCGCGAACGCGATCGCCAACGCAAGCACGCAGAGAACGACGCGCGCCTTGTGCGGCACGGAAGTACTTAGCGAAGCATTGAGCGATGCGCTGCTAAACCAATAGCGCAATGACCGCGGACGCATCATGAATGGGCCGATAAAAAATGGCGCGTTGTTGGTCAACGCGCCATTTAGTCGTGAAAGACGTTCGGCTTAATCGCCGTACATCTTTTGCTTGAGTTCGCGGCGCTGCTGCGCTTCGAGCGAGAGCGTGGCGGTGGGACGAGCCAGCAAGCGGGGAATGCCGATGGGATCGCCCGTTTCCTCGCACCAGCCGTAGTCGCCAGAATCGATACGCGCCAGCGCTTGTTGAACCTTCTTCAACAGCTTGCGTTCGCGATCGCGCGTACGCAATTCGAGCGCGTGTTCTTCCTCGATCGTAGCGCGGTCGGCGGGATCGGGAACGATGACGGTCTCGCGCAAGTGCTCGGTTGTCTCGCCCGCGTTGTGCAGGATTTCCTGCTCCATCTGTTGCAAGCGCGCGCGAAAGAACGCGAGCTGCACGTCGTTCATGTAATCGCCCTCGGGCATGCGCACCAATTCTTCCTCGGTGGGCAAATGATCGAGATCCACGGGCGCTCGACCCGACGATGCGCCAGCACGCTGCGCATCACTCGTCGCGGGGCGCGCGACTTGCGCGGGCGAGGCGTCGTCCTTGATCGGCGCGGCCTTACCCGGTTTTGGTTCGGTGGCTGCTGCGGTTTTCTTCGCAGGAGTCTTGGCTGCACTTGCGGGCATGTCTGCCTACCCTTCTTTCGTGACTACTTGGATACGAGGCACTGCTCGAGACCCTTGACGATCACGTCGCGGGGGAGCTTGCGCCCGATGAAAACCATTGTACTTGACCGACGTTCGTTCTTATCCCAAGTTTTACCTACGTCGGAGCCCATCATCATGTGTACGCCTTGGAAGATCACGCGACGGCTCATGCCGCTCATGTTGAGCACTCCCTTGTAGCGCAACATATCGTTGCCGTACACCTGCACGATCGATCCTAAGAATTCCTCGAGCCGCGCGGGATCGAACGCCTTATCGCTTTTAAACGCGAAGGCTTGTATCTCGTCGTCGTGCGAATGATGATCGTGCCCGCTATTTAGGAAATTGGGATCCACTTCCAAAACGGCATTGAGATTAAAGCCACGAATATCGAGCACATCCGAGATATCCGTATTGCCAAACGCAACAGGTTTGATCTTGGCGCGTGGATTCATGCGCACGAGACGGGCCTTGAGTTGCTCGGTTTCGTCGGACGTCACGAGATCGGTCTTCGACAACAAAATGCGATCGGCGAAACCCACCTGCGCTTGCGCTTCGGTTTGCTCGTCGAGCGTTTGCTGACCGTGCTTGGCGTCAACGATGGTCACCACGCCATCGAGCAGGTAATGCTCGGCCACCGCGTCGTCGAGAAAAAACGTCTGCGTGACCGGCCCTGGATTGGCCATGCCGGTCGTCTCGATGATGACGCGATCAAACTGAATGCGACCCGCGCGCTTCTTCGCCGCCAGATCGGCCAAGGCGCGCAATAAGTCGCCGCGCACGGTGCAGCAGATGCAGCCGTTGTTCATCTCGACGATTTGCTCTTCGGTGTCTTGCACGAGCAATTCGTTATCGACGCCTTCCGGCCCGAATTCGTTTTCAATGACCGCGATGCGCTTGCCATGCTGCTCTTTCAATATTCGATTGAGCAGCGTGGTTTTACCGGCGCCTAAAAAGCCGGTGAGCACCGTCACGGGAATAAGTTTTTCTTCCATAGAACCTAATAAGTCGCGTTGCCGCGCCAAGGGCGCTTGCATGCCAAAAAATCAATGGCAGGCGCTTTCAGCAAACCGCGGGCCCGCCGATCGATCATCGTGGTCGATCGACCCGCGTTTAAATTGGGCGGCGATTACACCATAGCCGGCAACGACCGGGCAATTTGCGACGTAACCGTTGTGTGACAGGAGTCAGAACGTTTTTTCGGGCGCGGCAAGGACTGACTAACCGACACGTCGCAATTGCAGCCCTTTGAGGTACTCGCCTTCGGGGAACGCCAACCGCAGCGGATGATCGGCACCGGCGGCAAGACGCGCTTCGATGACGGCATCGCATGGCGCGTCGGCGGCCGCGCCCGCGACGATTTTCTGAAACAGTTCACTCGATACCGCACCAGAACATGAGTAAGTAAACAGCTGGCCGCCCGGGGCCAATAAGCGCAACCCGAAAAGATTGATGTCCTTGTATGCGCGCGCCGCGCGTTCGAGATGCGCGGCCGACGGCGCGAGCTTTGGAGGATCGAGCACGACGACATCGAACTCGCGGCCTTCGGCCTTGAGTGCGCGCAGGGTTTGAAAAGCATCGGCGCAATGCCATTCGGTCCGCGACGCGTCAAAACCATTCGCGGCCACATTGGCCTGCGCGAGCGCGAGCGCCTCGGCCGATGAATCGACCGACACGACGTGCCTTGCGCCACCGGCCAACGCGGCAAGCGAGAACCCGCCGGTGTAGCAAAAGCAATTCAACACTCGCGCTTCGGACGCGGCGTCGCGCACGCGATGACGGTTATCGCGTTGATCGAGATAAAAACCTGTTTTGTGGCCTCCCACGATATCGATGCGCAACGCAATGCCGTGCTCATCGATGGCGAGATCCGCGGGTGGCGCGGTACCGCGCAGCACGCCCACGCGCGGCTCGAGTCCTTCGAGCGCGCGCACGTCGCTGTCGCTGCGCTCATACACATTCGCGACACCGGTGGCGGCGGTCAGCGCGTCGCATATCGCGTCGCGCCATTTATCGGCGCCGGCGCTGGTTAGTTGCACGACGAGCCAAGCGTCGCCTCCAATGCCGCGATACAAATCGCAAATCACCCCAGGCAAGCCATCGGACTCGCCGTGTAGCACGCGCAAACCGCCGCGCGTGTCGGCATCGGGTAATCGTGCGCGACGTAACGCCAGCGCGTCTGCCACGCGGCGTTTGAAGAACGCGTGATCGATCGGTCGCGAGGTATCGCTCGACCACACACGCGCGCGAATTTGCGACTTCGGCGAATACGCAGCGAATGCCAGCGGCTTACCCGAATGCGATTGGACAAGCACGGTCGACCCCAGCGCGGCACGTGAAGGCTCGTGCGCTACGGCGCCGGAAAAAATCCATGGATGCCCGTGCAATACCGCCTTATCGCGGCCGGGCTTAAGTACCAACGTTTGAGTCATGACGAGGAATTGTTTTTCTTGCGCGCGCGCGGATGCGCGGCGTCGTACGCCTGCGCGAGGTGTTGAAAATCGA
>DASTRU010000184.1:0-2595 GCA_035761045.1 Burkholderiaceae bacterium
CCGCCACAACAGCTCTCCACGTCGAATATCGTCGTGATCGATCGCGCGAACGACGGCAGCTATCGCGCCCAGGAACGCACGGTCGAGAACGAGCGCCGTATCGAGATGCATGCGGGCACCGTGCAATCGTCGCTTTACGCGGCCACCGACGCGGCGGGCATTCCCGAAAACATCACGCAGCAGATCATCGATATTTTCGAGTCCGACATCGACTTCCATCTCGACTTACGTCGCGGCGATACCTTTCGCGTGGTGTACGAATCGTATTGGCTGAATGGCGAGTTCGTGCGCGGCGGTCGCGTGCTCGCGGTGGAGTTTGTCAACGGCGGCGTGCCGTATCGGGCCGCATGGTTTGAAACGTCGCCCGGCCGTGGCGCGTACTACGATTTCCAAGGGCGAAGCATCAAGCGCGCGTTCCTGCGCTCGCCGCTCGAGTTCTCTCGCGTGTCGTCCGGGTTCAGCAATTCGCGGTTCCATCCCATCAATCAACGCTGGCAAGCACATCGCGGCGTGGACTACGCGGCTCCACACGGCACCACCGTGCGCTCGGTCGCGGAAGGCGTGGTGGAGTCCGCCGGTTGGCAAAACGGTTACGGTAACGTCGTCGTCATTCGTCATGGTCCGTCGTACGAAACGCTTTACGCGCATCTGGCGGGCTTTGCCTCGTCGATCGCGAAAGGCATGCGGGTCGAACAAGGTCAGCCCATTGGCTACGTTGGCATGACGGGCTGGGCTACCGGGCCGCATTTACATTTTGAATTTCATATCGACGGTCAACCCAACGATCCGCTGAAGGTTGAATTACCCAACACCGCGCCGATCGACGCCGCATCCCGCCCCGCGTTTGAAACCACGGTGGGCATGTATCGCCGTCAATTCGCGCTACTTGCGCCCACCGCAGTGGCGGCGCGCTAAGCATCCATGTTGATTCACGCCACATGAGCACCGAAGGCGGGCTGTACATCGGGCTCATGTCGGGCACCAGCATGGATGGTGTGGATGGCGTGTTGGTCGAGTTTTCGGCCACCGGACGAGTAAAGAATTTACTCGCGCATCATCACCAACCATTCGAGCCCGCGTTGCGCGACGCGCTTGTCGCGCTGCAAGCTCCAGGACATGACGAGCTTCATCGCGCGGCCATGGCGGCGAATTCGCTCGTGCGTGTGTACGCCGCCGTCGTGGAATCGCTTGTCCAACGAGCGCGCATCGACCCGCAAGGCGTGCTTTGCGTATGCGCCCACGGTCAGACCGTGCGCCACCGACCGGAGCTTGGCTATACCTGGCAAATCAACAATCCGGCACTGCTCGCGGAGCTCACGCGCATGCCCGTTGTCGCCGATTTGCGTGCGCGCGATATCGCCGCGGGCGGACAAGGCGCGCCGCTCGTTCCCGCGTTTCATCAAGCCGTATTTTCAAAACAAAACCGTTCGCGCTTGATCGTTAATTTGGGCGGGATTTGCAACGTCACGTTGCTACACGGCACCGATCACGCCGTCGGCTATGACATCGGTCCCGCGAACGTGCTGCTCGACCTATGGGTTCACCAGCATCTCGGCGAGCCGTTCGACCGTAACGGCGCCTGGGCATCCATCGGCGAAGTCGACGATGAGCTACTCGATGTGCTTTTGGCCGAGCCATTTTTTAAGCTCAAGCCGCCCAAAAGCACCGGGCGCGATTTATTTCATGCGCAATGGCTGCACGACAAACTCGCCGCATTCGGGCATCTCGCACCCGAGGATGTTCAGCGCACCTTGGTTGAACTTACGGCGGTTTTGATCGCCGAGCAGGCGGAGGGCTCGAATCCACCCATCAGCGAAGTCGTGCTTTGCGGCGGCGGCACCTACAACCTGACGCTTCGAGAAGCGCTACAAGCGCGCCTAGCCGATCTTGCATCGGCGCCACGCCTCAAACTATCAAGCGAATTGGGAATCGCCGCCGAGCATGTGGAAGCCATGGCGTTTGCGTGGCTTGGCTGGTGCCATCTCAATGACGTTCCAGCCAATTTGCCCGAAGCAACGGGCGCCGTCGACGAACGCGTGCTCGGCAGTTACACGCCCGACTGATCCACGCTCGAACGATTACCCGGCGGAAAACGACGAACCACAACCACAGGTGCTGGTGGCATTGGGGTTTTTGATGACGAACTGCGCGCCCTCGAGATCGTCCTTGTAATCGATCTCCGCGCCGACCAAGTACTGGTAGCTCATCGCATCGATAAGGAGCGTCACACCACCCTTTTCCATCGTGGTGTCGTCTTCGTTGACGTCTTCATCGAAGGTAAATCCGTACTGGAAGCCCGAACAGCCGCCGCCTTGCACGAACACACGCAGCTTGAGCGCCGCATTACCTTCCTCGTCGATCAACTGCTTGACTTTCGCCGCCGCGGCATCCGTGAAGACGAGCGGAGCGGGAGCTTGAGTGGCGAGGTCTTCAACGACTGCGTTCATACCGACTCCTAAGTAATTTCAAAACGGCGGCGAGGCACGCCGCCAAAGCGTATTAGTTTGCGCCACCCGCCAAGAGTTTCAATTCCGGCCGCGCATCTTCGTGCCGTAGCGCTCCGTCCACCACCGCGCCGTTATGCATTTCGAGTGT
>DASTRU010000185.1:0-4057 GCA_035761045.1 Burkholderiaceae bacterium
TCAACTCGTCGTTCGCATTCGCCACGATCTCCCCGGTTTCCGGATTGATCACGTTCGTCGCGAGCACCTTGCCCAACAGGAAATCCTCGGGCACCGACACCATCTTGATACCGGCCGCTTCGAGGTCGCGAATGTTCTTCGCGTTGATGCGCTTATCTTTTTGGACGATGAGCTTGCCGGACTTATCAGCGATGTCGAACTTCGCGATTTCACCGCGCAAACGCTCGGGCACGAGCTGCATCAACGCGCCTTCGCCTTGCAGCGTGAAGTGATCGAACTCGAAGAAATTCGCGAGGATTTGCTCGGGCAACATACCGATTGCCTTGAGCAAAATCGTCACTGGCATCTTGCGACGACGGTCGACACGGAAGAACAAGATGTCCTTCGGATCGAACTCGAAGTCGAGCCAAGAGCCGCGATAGGGAATCACGCGCGCCGAGAACAGCAACTTGCCGCTCGAATGCGTCTTGCCGCGGTCATGCTCGAAAAACACGCCGGGCGAGCGATGCAACTGCGACACGATCACGCGCTCGGTGCCGTTAATGATGAACGAGCCCGTCGTCGTCATGAGCGGAATCTCGCCCATGTAGACCTCTTGCTCCTTGATCTCCTTGACCGTGGGCTTGCTTGCCTCACGATCCATGATCACCAAACGCACTTTTGCGCGTAAGGGTGAGCAAAACGTCAAACCGCGTTGCTGGCATTCCTTGACGTCGAACGCGGGTGTGCCGAGCATGTACCCGTCGAATTCGAGACGAGCCATTTTGTTGTGGCTCTCGATCGGGAATACCGAGGTAAAGGCGGCCTGCAAACCGTCATTTTTGCGTTTTGCTGGCGGTAGATCCGCCTGTAAGAACGCGGTGTAGGACTCGAGCTGCGTGGCGAGCAGGTAAGGAACATCCTGCACGATCTCGCGCTTCGCGAAACTTTTGCGGATGCGCTTTTTCTCGGTAAACGAATAGGCCATGGAAACTCCGTGCTGAGTACGTCAGCGTTGAGCGGGGGACGATAAGTCCCTAGAAAACCTGCAAGAAAGGTTAGCGATGGGCACTCGCATGTTGGTAAACCAAGCTACCGCCTTGGTTTCGTCACCGATGCGCTTAATGCTCATGGCCAGCCACTCTCAAACCGGATCGACACTTCGATCGAGTCGTTGTCGAAAAGCAACTTCGTTCGTGGTGTTTCTCCGTTCTCAAAAGCACAAAAACCCGGAGACCAAATGAGTCTCCGGGCATGCCAAAACGTCAAACTTATTTGAGTTCGACCTTGGCACCAGCTTCTTCAAGCTTCTTCTTGGCGGCTTCGGCATCGGCCTTGCTCACGCCTTCCTTCACGGGCTTCGGTGCACCGTCCACCAAGTCCTTGGCTTCTTTCAAACCAAGGCCAGTGATTTCACGCACGGCCTTGATAACGTTGACCTTGTTCGCGCCCGCTTCCATCAGCTGAACGGTGAACTCGGTCTTCTCTTCGGCGGCCGGCGCGGCACCGCCGGCTGCCGGAGCAGCTACGGCGACGGCAGCGGCAGCAGCCGACACGCCAAACTTCTCTTCCATGTCCTTAATTAACTCGGACAACTCGAGCACGCTCATGTTCGCGATAGCGTCGAGAATTTCGGTTTTGCTTAATGCCATTTCGTTACTCCAATATCGATGTGTTTGATAGTTCGTGAATCTGGAATTCGGTGTGCAACGGCCTTAGGCCGCCTCCGCCTTCTTGTCGCGTACGGCCGCCAGGCCACGCGCGAACTTCGTTGGCACCTCGTTAAGCGTGCGAACGAATTGGGCGATCGGAGCCTGCATGGTGCCGAGCAACTTCGAGAGCAGCTCGTCGCGACTCGGCATCGAGGCCAGGGCTTTTACGCCGGCGGCATCCAGTACCGAATTGGGCATCGCGCCGGCTTTGAGCACCAGCTTGTCGTTACCCTTCGCGAAATCATTGAGCACCTTCGCGGGCGCGACGGGGTCGGTGGAAATGCCGTAAATGAGCGGACCGACCATTTTGTCGGCCAAGCCCTCAAACGGCGTACCGACGACGGCACGACGCGCGAGTGTGTTCTTAAGCACCCGCAGGTACACCCCCGACTCACGCGCCTTACGACGCAGAGCGGTGATATGCCCGACTTCCAGACCACGGTATTCAGCGAGGATGATCGATTGCGCGTTTGCCACGAGAGCAGACACCTCATCAACCACTTCGGCTTTCTCTGAACGATTGAGACCCACGGTCTTTACTCCACTAAATGGCGCTTTCGAAGTTGAGTTCTAGAGCGCCGCCACTGTTACGGCGACCGAGGCCTGGAAGCATCAAACACATCGACACTGCCAAATCTCCGGGTACGCCATCTGCGCTGGGTGAGCACTGCCTAAACAGCGCGCATTTATGGTCTTAGGCGCTACTAAAGCCTTCAACCTCCCTGCGGTCTTTGACAACCTGCCGTTCAACCTCATCGACCAAACGGCAGCCCAAAGTTCTGTGCGGATCGTCGTGACGACCGAACCGCACGCTATCTCGTACTTACTGCGCGACCAACGATCCCTGATCAATACGAACACCGATACCCATCGTGCTCGATAGCGATAGTTTCTTGAGGTAAACACCCTTGGACGAAGCAGGTTTTGCTTTGTTAAGCGCCTCGATCAAGGCACGCAAGTTCGTCGTCAATGCATCGGGCGCGAACGACGCGCGACCGATCGATGCATGCACGATGCCGGCCTTGTCAGTCCGATATTGAACTTGGCCCGCCTTGGCGTTCTTCACCGCGGTTGCCACATCCGGCGTGACCGTGCCCACCTTCGGGTTCGGCATCAATCCGCGCGGACCAAGAATTTGCCCGAGCGTTCCGACGATACGCATCGTGTCGGGCGAAGCCACGACGATGTCAAAGTCCATCTTTCCGGCTTTGATGTCGGCTGCGAGATCGTCCATGCCGACGATGTCCGCGCCAGCCGCGCGAGCTTCGTCCGCCTTCGCACCTTGCGCGAATACCGCCACGCGTACCGTCCGACCCGTTCCAGCGGGCAACACGACGGAACCGCGCACCACTTGGTCCGACTTCTTCGCATCAATTCCTAACTGAACCGCCACGTCGATCGACTCATCAAACTTGGCGTTTGCGCATTCCTTGACCAGCGAAAGCGCCTCGGTCAGAGGATAGTTTTTTTGGCGATCGATCTTGGCGCGAATCGCCTGTGCACGTTTACTAAGCTTTGCCATGATCAGAGTCCTTCCACGGTGATGCCCATCGAACGCGCGCTACCGGCGATCGTGCGGACAGCAGCTTCCAAATCAGCCGCGGTGAGATCCTTAAGCTTTGATTTAGCAATTTCCTCGGCTTGCGCGCGAGTGATCGAACCAACCTTGTCCGTGTGTGGCTTGCTGGAACCCTTATCGACTTTCGCCGCCTTTTTGATAAGCACCGTCGCGGGCGGCGTCTTCATCACGAAGGTGAAACTCTTGTCGGCAAACGCCGTAATCACCACCGGAATCGGTAGACCAGGCTCAACACCCTGCGTTTGGGCATTAAAAGCCTTGCAAAATTCCATGATATTTAAGCCACGCTGACCCAGCGCGGGACCGATGGGAGGCGATGGGTTCGCCTTCCCAGCCGGCACTTGCAGCTTGATGAAGCCAATAATTTTCTTGGCCATGAACAACTCCTAGGTTATGAGTGCTAGCGCTGTTTCAACGCACCACGTCGTTTACTCAAGCTCCTCGTGTCCAGCGCGTTAGCGCTCGCTGGACTTAGCGCATTAATGCATCGCCTTAGGCTTTTTCAACCTGGCTAAAGTCAAGTTCAACGGGTGTTGCACGACCAAAGATGGTGACCGACACACGAAGCTTGCTTTTCTCGTAATTAACTTCTTCGACGTTGCCGTTAAAGTCGGTGAATGGACCGTCCTTGACGCGCACCATCTCACCAACCTCAAACAAAATCTTCGGCCGAGGCTTCTCAACACCTTCTTGCATTTGAGCAAGAATTTTTTGAACCTCGCGCTCGCTAATCGGCGTTGGTTTGTTGGCCTTACCGCCCACAAAACCCGTCACCTTATTAGTGTTT
>DASTRU010000186.1:0-4851 GCA_035761045.1 Burkholderiaceae bacterium
TCATTCCGCCGCAATTGGATTCAAAATCCGCCGTCTTACTCCTTACGATTAAACAAAAAATATTACTTTTCATTCAAATCGACCTGACCGGAAAACGTGTTCGGCGTCCGATCGACCGTTAGCCATTTCACATACTGAGGATCGCGCAGCACATCCAACGCTTGCGTCAGGTGCTCACTGCTCGACAGAAGTAGCACGATACGGTCCAGCCTACGCGTGCGTAATAGCCGTTGCAACAAAACTTTGAGGGCTATTTGACCCGTGCAACAAGCGCAACCCGAAAACACTATTGGATCGAGCGATTGCAGTGGCGCGATTGGCAACATGCCTTCAACCAACACGCGCCAATGCTGGTCCGCGGGGCGAGCCGACAGCGCTTCGTGCAAGGCCTCGTGCTCGTCGCGCGTGAACACCGCGAGGGGCACGGGCATGGTCATCGCCGCCAAAAACTCGTGGTGAATAAAACGAGCAGCGTGAATAGCTCAAGCCGTCCGAGCAACATCGTCGCCGTGCACACCCACGTTTGAAAGTCGGTGAGCGATTGATAGTTGCCCGCGGGTCCGACGCGCCCGAGTCCCGGACCGGTGTTGTTGATTGATGCGACCATCGCGGTGAAGGCGCTTTTCTCGTCCAGGCCAGTCGCAAGCAATAAGAACGTGCCGGTGATGATGATCAAGCCATACAACAACATGAACGCGAGGATGGCGTAAACCACCGCGTTATCGACTTGCACTCCGCTTAATCGCACGGGAGTCACCAGTCGCGGATGCAGGGCGCGCGACAGCTCGCGCTTGGTTTGCTTGAACAACACGATGGCGCGAATCATCTTGATGCCACCGCCCGTTGAACCCGAACTCGTCGCGAAGCATGAAAGAAACAGCATGAGCGCGGGCGCGAATATGGGCCAGCGATCAAAGTCCGTGCTCGCGAAACCGGTGCTCGTGGCGATCGATAAGGTATTGAAAAATCCCCAACGCAAAGCCTCGGCCCACGATGGCGTGACTTCCCGCATGAACAAAAAACCCGAGACGAGAAGCGAGCCGCCAACAAGCGTCGTCAGCGTCCAGACGGCTTCGGGACATTGCACATACACATTGAACGAGCGACGACGCCACGCCAGGAAATGCATACCGAAGTTGATGCTGGCGATCACCATGAACACCATGGCCGCCACGTCCACCCATGGATGCGCCTTGAAGTATTCAAACGACGCATCGTGCGTGGAGAACCCGCCTAGTCCCATCGTGGAGAACGCGTGGCATAAGGCGTCGAACCAATTCATGCCCGCTGCGCGATAGGCCAAGACGCACGCGATAGTGATCGCGACATACACCGCGTAAAGTCCCTTGGCGGTTTCGGTAATGCGCGGCGTTAGCTTGCTGTCCTTCATCGGACCTGGGGTTTCGGCCTTGAAGATTTGACTGCCGCCCACGCCAAGCAAGGGCAGGATCGCCACGGCCAGCACGAGAATGCCCATGCCGCCAATCCATACCAGGAGATGCCGCCATAAATTGATCGACGGTGGCAACGCGTCGAGCCCCGTCATGACGGTGGAACCCGTCGTCGTCATACCCGACACGGTTTCGAAATACGCGTCGGTAAACGACATCGGAGCGCCGACTTCGCGCGACCAAAATAGCAGCGGCAAGGTGGCGAACGCGGGCAGCAACGTCCACACCAAGCTGACGAGCAAAAATCCATCGCGCGCTTGTAACTCGCGCTTGAAACGAAACGTGGCGGCCCACATGCCCGCACCCGCCGCCAGCGTCAGCAAGATGGATTCGTCGTACGCGGACACCGCCGCGTCGCGCGCGCCGTGCGACAACGCAAGCGGCACGAGCATGGTCATCGCGAACAAGGCGATGGTGGCACCCAGCACGTTGACGACTGGAAACACGCGCCGCGAGAACGCCGACAACCAACCGACTTGCACCGTTTCGATAGGTGGCGGCATTCCAACGAAACGTGCGCGGCGTTTACTCATGTTGGCGCTTAAAAGAACCCGACACTCACTTGGAACAGTTTTTCGACCTTGGGCAAGATGCGTTTGTTCTCGCAAAACACAATCACATGATCGTCGGATTCGATCACCGTGTCGTGATGCGCGATCAACACCTTGGCGGCGCGCGTGTCTTGCCGCTGCGTAAGCGGCCCCATATGCGCCGGACCTTGCAAGCCACGCACGATCGCGCCAATCATCGCGCCGGCCGGCATTTCGATTTGCTCGACCCGCTTGCCGACCACGCGCGAATTGTTTGCGTCGCCATGCGCCACGATTTCCAAGGCCTCGGCGGCACCACGTCGCAACGAGTGCACGGCCACGATATCGCCACGCCGAACCAAGCGCAGCAATTCGCCAATCGTCGCTTGTGAAGGCGAAATCGCGATATCGATCGCACTGCCTTGCATGAGCTCCGCATAGCTTTTGCGATTGATGATGGCCAAGGTACGACGCGCGCCCAATCGCTTGGCCAACAAGCACGACATGATGTTGTCTTCGTCGTCGCTGGTTAGCGCTAGGAAAAGATCGGTTTCGTGCACGTTTTCGTCGACGAGCAAGTCCTCGTCGGTCGCGTCGCCGTTGAGCACGAGCACCCGCGACGGCAGCCGCGCCGCGAGCATTTCGCAGCGCGCGCGACGGCTTTCGATGATCTTGACCTCGTAATCGTCGCCAAGCTGTTGCGCGAGTCGAAACCCAATATTGCCGCCGCCCGCGATGATGACGCGACGCACGGCCTTATCCACGCGCCGCAATTCACGCATCACCTTGCGCAAGTGTTCGGTCGCGGCTAGGCAAAACACTTCGTCGCCGGGCTGGATCACCGTGTCGCCACGCACCGGCACCGGACGTTCGTTGCGAAAGATGGCCACGACCCTCGCATCGACATCGGGAATCTGACGCCGCAGATCCTCGATCGGATGATTGACCAACAAGCCGCCCGCGTACGCGCGCACTGCGATCAAGCCAAGCAGGCCGTGCGCGAAATTAAGCACTTGCAACGCTTCGGGAAATTCAACCAAGCGGTCGATCATGTCGACCACGGTTTGCTCGGGGCAAATAACGGTCTGCGCCTCGAAGCCGTTTTCTCCGGTGATCTCGGGCGCGCTTTGAAATTCGGAAGACCGCACGCGCGCGATGCGTACCGGAATATTGAATAGATGCTTCGCGATCTTGCAGGCGGCGAGATTGGTTTCATCCAAGGCCGTCACCGCCAACAACATATCGGTGTCTTGCGCGCCGGCGTCGCGCAACACCGACGGCAACATCGCGTTGCCAACCACGCCGCGTAAATCAAATCGGTCTTGCAAATCGGACAACTTGGCAGCGTCGACATCGACGACCGTGATGTCGTTTTGTTCGGATACCAAGCTTTCGGCGACCGACTCGCCGACTCGACCAGCGCCGAGAATCAGGATCTTCATGCGTGCGCACTAGCGCGGTCGAGAACGTCGGCCACGAGCTTTGAGTAAATGAAAATTAAAGCTTGGGCATCAATACCGCGAATTGCTCGTCAACCACGTTGGATTGGCGATTGACCATCGGCTCCGCCGGGCGACGCACGCCGCGCCCCAACTCCACGCCCAATTGCTTGAGCTTGCGATACAAGTGAGTGCGTTCGAGACCGGTTTTCTCGGCCACGCGCGTCATGCTGCCGTGTTCGCGCGCGAGGTGATGCTCGAAGTACATGCGTTCGAACTCGTCGCGCGCCTCGCGCAAGGGCAAATCCAAGTCGATGGGAAACGTCGCCATCGCTTGGGAATGCAACATCGCGGCCGAAGGCGTTGCAACGGGAGGTTGCACCGGAGCGGCCGCGTGGGCGACCGCCGCATGCGCGGGTGCCGACATCGCGGCGGCCGACTGCGCCATTCGATTCAACTGCGCGCGGGTCAAGCCCTTTTGCACGGCCGCGAGCAACTTTTGCATCGTGATGGGCTTCTCGAGGAAATCCAACGCGCCGTAACGCGTGGCCTCGACCGCGGTGTCGATCGTCGCGTGTCCGCTCATCATGATGACGGGCATCGACAACAAACGTTGCGCCACCCATTCCTTGAGCAACGTGACGCCGTCGCACTCGGGCATCCAAATGTCCAACAACACCAAGTCGAGTGTCTCGGACTGCCGCAACGCGCGCGCCCGTGCCGCGTTTTCCGCGGTGTGAACCACATGTCCCTCGTCACCGAGGATTTCGGACAGTAGTTCACGAATCCCGACTTCGTCATCCACGACCAGAATGTTCGCCATGTACTAATCCCGCTCCAGGCTGGATAACTCGCGGTTCAAACGAATCCGCGATGCGATAAAACGTGATGCCAACGATTGCACCGCCTGCATCGACATTACCGATATCGACTCGCGCGCCAGGTTCCTCGGCGATTTTCCGCACGATCGCAAGGCCAAGACCAGTACCTCGCGGTTTCGTGGTGACGTAAGGCTCAAAGGCGCGAGCCAAAATTTTTGGACTAAATCCGACGCCGCGATCTTGTACTTCAAGTCGGACCGCGTTGCGTCGCGTGTCGTCGGTCGGGCCGTATTCTATCGCTTTGGTCCGAACGACAATCGCGTCGGATGCGAATGGTGTGCCGTGCTGCTCGGCAAGCATCATCGCATCTTGTGCGTTTTGCAGCAGGTTGTGGACCACCTGCCTGAGTTGCGACACATCGCCTTCGATCGGCGGCAGGTTGGTCGCGAGTTCGAGCTTTGGCGGCGAGGCGCCGTATAAGGAAACAACTTCCTCGATGAGCTGATTGAGATCGAGCGGCGCCATTTGCGCCGACGGCATGCGCGCGTATTCGCGAAACTCATCGACCATGCGCTTCATCGACGCGACCTGCGCGACGATGGTTTGCGCG
>DASTRU010000187.1:0-4303 GCA_035761045.1 Burkholderiaceae bacterium
CGCGATTTTGTAAAAGCCCGCCAGCGCGGCCACCGACGTGCCAGAGCGGTTCATATACGTCTGCGGCTCCAAGAGCCACACCGCTTCGCCCGCGATGTTCACCTTCGCCACATGCCCGTGAAAGCCTTTTTCCGCACGCAACTGGCCGCCATGCGCGCGCGCGATCGCATCGACGAACCAAAAGCCGGCGTTATGGCGCGTGTCGTCGTATTCGGGCCCGGGATTGCCTAAGCCCACGATGAGTTTGATTCCATTCATAGCGGGCGCGATGGTAGCGAAAAGAATCAGCGCCAATAAAAAAGCCCCGCCTAAGCGGGGCTTTGTCATTAGGCAAGCAACCCGCGCCCGATTACTTCTTGCCAGCGGGAGCCGGTGCCGCGGCGGCCGAGGCGGCGCTTGCGGCCGCCGCCGTGGCGGCATCCGCATCTTCGTCGGCCTTCGACACGCGCGGCGCGGTGGCCGTGGCGACTACTGGGTCTTCACCCGTATGCACCACGAGCTCGACGCCCGCAGGCAACTTCAGATGCGACGCATGCACGGTGCCAGTAGCTTCGAGGCCCGACAGATCGACCTCGATGAACTCGGGCAAATCCTTCGGCAAGCAACGGATGTCGATTTCCGTCATCACGTGGCTGACGATGTTATGCGCGAGTTTGACGGCCGGCGAGTTCTCTTGGCCGGTGAAGTGCAACGGCACTTTCTTGTGCAGCTTCTCGTTCGCGCTCACGCGTTGGAAATCCAAATGCATGACGATCGGCTTGAACGGATGCACTTGATAGTCGCGCAACAACACTTGGCCGGCCGGCTTGCCGTCGATCTCGAGGTCGAGCACCGACGAATGAAACGCTTCCTTGCGCATCGCATGGAACATCGTGTTGTGGTCAAGCTCGATGTTCACCGGCTTGTCCGAACCACCGTACACAATGCCAGGCACCTTGCTCGCACGGCGCAGGCGGCGGCTCGCACCCGTTCCCTGCTGCGTACGACTAACAGCTTCAACTTTCATTTCACTTCTCCGGTTATACGACGCGTTCCGCGACCAGATCGCGCCGCCTTGCGTTTCCCGCTCGCGCGGGTCCTAAAAAATGTTGCTTGCGTTATTCGATGAACAACGAGCTGACCGAATCGGCCTTGCTAATGCGGCTAATCGTTTCGGCCAACAAGCTCGCGACCGACAGCGTTCGAATCTTCGAGCACTTCGCGGCTTCGTCGCGCAGGGGAATCGTGTCGGTCACGACTAATTCGTCCATCGCCGATTGGCTAATGCGCTCGACCGCGCCGCCCGACAACACCGCGTGCGTGCAATACGCCATCACGCGCTTGGCGCCATGGTCCTTCAAGGCTTGCGCGGCTTTGCATAGCGTGCCGGCGGTGTCGACCATGTCATCCATGATCACGCAGCTACGGCCGTCGACCTCGCCGATGATGTTCATGACTTCCGACACATTGGCCTTGGGGCGGCGCTTGTCGATGATCGCGAGATCGCTTTCCAATCGCTTGGCCAATGCACGGGCGCGCACCACGCCACCCACGTCGGGGCTGACGACGATCAAATCCTCGTAGTTGTGCTTCCAAATATCGCCAAGCAAGATCGGCGCGGCGTACACGTTATCGACCGGAATATCGAAGAAGCCTTGGATTTGGTCGGCGTGCAAATCCATGGTCAGCACGCGATCGACGCCGGCGGTTTGCAGCATGTTGGCGACGACCTTGGCGCTGATCGCCACGCGCGCGCTGCGCGGGCGGCGGTCTTGCCGCGCGTAGCCCATGTAAGGAATGGCCGCGGTGATGCGCCCGGCCGAACTGCGCTTGAGCGCGTCGACCATGATGAGCAGTTCCATCAGCGTGTCGTTGGCGGGCGCGCAGGTGGATTGCAAAACAAACACGTCCTTGCCGCGAACGTTTTCGTTGATTTCCACCATGACTTCGCCGTCGGAAAAACGGCCAACGGTCATTTTCCCCAAGGGAATGCCTAGATGCCGGACGACATCCACCGCCAATTTGGGGCTGGCGTTGCCCGTGAACACCATCAGACCTTCGGCAGCGATCATGGCGAGGCTTGCGGCGACACGCGAGGAACCGCGCGCTCGACCGCTTTACTGTTTAAGAAGTCCACGTAAAACGACCCGCCAGGCATGCACCTGACGGGTCGGACTGGCTGGGGAGGAAGGATTCGAACCCTCGTATGCCGGAATCAAAATCCGGTGCCTTAACCAGCTTGGCGACTCCCCAAATTCTCGGGCGCTTCGGCGCTCTTGTTACGGTGATGCTTCGTCGTGCACCCAGTGCGCGAGCGGATGAATATCGATTCCATCCACGCACCACGCTTGCATATTGCTGGGCGCTGGCGGCGGCTCAGTTGGCTGAAGAAGACTTTGTTTAAAGCTCGTGAAACAGCAACCGCCCGAACCGCTCATGCGACTCGGCCCAAATTGACGAAGCCAATTCAAGGCATCACGCACTTCCCTAAATCGTGAACTCGCAACGCTTTCGAGATCGTTACGACCAAACTCGGCGTATGCGACTGACTCGATTTCGGAAAAGCTCGCGAGTGTAACGGCCGGCGTATTTCGGGTCAAACCAGGGTCGTTGAAAATCGTTGCGGTGGGCACACCAACGCCTGGCCAAACGACGAGATAACGCGTGGGCGGCAAGGTGATCGGCTGCAAACGTTCACCCACGCCTTCGGCGAACGCGCTGCGACCAAACACGAATACCGGCACGTCGGCGCCAAGCGCAAGACCGATCGCTTGCAGTCGTTGGCGCGAAAGGCCTAATCGCCACAATCGATTTAGGCCGATCAACACGGTCGCCGCGTTGGATGAACCGCCGCCCAACCCGCCGCCCATTGGAATGCGTTTACGCACGGCGATGTCGACACCAAGCGTGCAGCCCGTCGCCGCGCGCAAGGCGTGCGCGGCGCGAACGACGAGATCGGTCTCGGGCGCGACTTCGCTTGGACCCGCGGTGCGCGCGATCACGCCGTCCTCGCGCAAGACCAAGTCGATTTCATCGCATAAATCGATGAACCGAAACACGGTTTGCAGCAGGTGATAACCATCGTCGCGCCGGCCAACGACATGCAAGAACAAATTGAGTTTGGCCGGCGCCGGCAGCGCGAGCAGCCGGTCGCATATCGCTTGCGCCTCGCTCACTTGTCGATGCCCATCCAACGCTCGACGGCGACGCGAACGCTTACCGGCGCGGGCTGCGCTCGTTCGAGCCGCAAGGTCTTGGGCAGGCTTGGAATCGCTTCGTCCATTTGCGAATACGCGACGCGCCAGCCGTCTTCCTCGAACGACTCCGGCGCGCGGCGGCGGCCTTGCGTGTCTTCGCCGCGCAGCCAATAGCGCAGGCCGCTTACGGGAAGTTCGATACCCAGCTCGCGCGCGACAAGCGCATCGACCGACGCGGCGGTGGCGATCTTGTCGGGCAGGCGCAGCACCGCGCGCTCGGGTTCGACACGCACTTGCGCGAGCGTGTCGCCAAACGGCGAGTACAGCGCGAGTTCGCTTGTTTGCGGTCGCTCGGTCCAGGCGAAGCGCGCGGTGTCGATTCGGTTTTGACCCTCGATCACCGATTGGATGGAGACGCGCCCTTCGGCGGACCATCGCATATCCGGCGCGACGACAAGCGGCGCGGGCGTAGCGCAGCCGCTGAGCCATGCGACGCACACCGCGATCGGCGCGAGGAATCGATAAAGGGACGTCGTCATCGTTGCTGATGCCTTGCCAGCGTTTCAACCAAGGTTTCGTTGCTTGGATCGCGCTCCTTCGCGCTACGCCATAAGGCCTCGGCGCGCGCGCGTTCGCCGGCGGCCCACAGCACCTCGCCCAGATGCGCGGCGATTTCCGCGTCGGGTCGAATCGCATAAGCGCGTTCGAGTATTTCGATCGCGCGCTTGAAATTGCCCGAGCGGTACTCGACCCAGCCCAAGCTGTCGGCGATGAATGGATCGTCGGGCGCGAGTTGCACCGCCTTTTCGACGAGTTGCCGCGCCTCATCCAACCGAAGGCGCCGATCGGCCAACGAATAGCCGAGCGCGTTGTACGCATGCGGATCGTCGGGCCTGAGCGTGATGACGCGACGTAACGCTTTTTCCATCACGTCGACCTTGTCGAGCTTTTCGGCGGCGAGCGCGTAGTCGTAAAGCAGCTCGGCCGATTCGGGTTGCGTCGTGAGTTCCTTGGCGAGGCGATCAAACGCGTCTTGATAACGCCGCGCTTCGCGCAGCACCAGCGCCTCGGCCGAGGCGAGTTGCTGGCGCTCGACGTTGTCGCCGGGCTGGATCGCGCGCAATACA
>DASTRU010000188.1:0-3232 GCA_035761045.1 Burkholderiaceae bacterium
ACGAAGAAGTTACCCGTCGCATCGGCGGAGAGTTGAAGACTTCCAACGCCACCACAAACTCCGCTGCCGGGAATGCCACCGAGTACGCTAATTCCACCGTCTTGAATTTGGTCCCATTGCTTAGTGCTTGCGGTGAAACTATTGCCACCGATCGAAGAAAAACCGGTGCGTCTATAGCGCCAAAGAGCGTTGCCATCGCCGTTCTTATTGAGCACGACAATTGGTGAATCACTAAAGCCGGTGCCAGAAAAATTTTGTTCGGCTAATACTTGTGGTTGCCATCCGCCCTTAGTCACGTCGTAATAGCGAGCGGAGATTTCGAAGATGCTGAACTTCCCGCCGGTAAACACCACCATCGCACTACCCGCGGAATCCGCCGCGATACCGCCGATGTTGGTGCCGGTGCCGAAGTAATACGTCGATGTGGTTGGGCTCCACGATTTAGCGGCCGCGTTGTATCGCACCACGGCGATTTGGTCGCCTGCTTGATAAAGCACGAAGGCGTTGCCCCGTCCATCGGTAGCGAGATTGAAGTCGCCGACTTGGACATCGGTCACCTCGATCAGCTCGGCTTTTCCCCATTTGCGCGTAGCCGCGTCGTAACGACTTGCCCATAGGTTGCGACGTTCGGGATTGTCGGCGTACCACACGACGAATACATCGCCATTGCCGCTTCGCTTCATGAGCAAGGACTTAGGCTCGCCCGTGGCGCTCGCGTCAAGCCGCTCGGGCTTGGCTTGCGCGATGTCCATCGTCGCCGGCTCGATCGGCTCGGACGCCGCGCCTTGCGTATCGGCCGCGACCTCCGAACCACCTCCGCCTCCGCCGCAGGCGCCAAGACTTATAGCAAACACCGCCGCAAAACCGTAGCAGCTTAAGGTCTTGAAACCAAGTAGCGCGAGGCCCGCGCTTGCCCCGGGTCTCTCCACTACGTTCGCTCTCGTCATGGCATCGTCTCCTTAGGAACGTGACGCCGCGTGGTCGTTTCAAACCACAGCCTATGCGTCACGCGCTTACGAGAGATCCCTAGGTTGAGCGTCTTTTTTTAGGGGAGGCGGAAGTGCGCGGGCGAATACAACGTAGGCTTTACGTTGCCCGTCGTTAGTTAGGAGTAGTCGAGTACCGTCCATATCGGTTCGATGCTTTCGCGCCTTAAAACAGGCGCGTTGTCTGGCCGATGATCGGTGCGCGCTTTTGCTTCAATATTTTCCAAATGCGCTTTTACTTGCTCGTCTGAAGCATTTGATTGCGTAAGCCATGCCAGTTCGTCCAAC
This sequence comes from Burkholderiaceae bacterium, assembly GCA_035761045.1. Classification (GTDB taxonomy): domain Bacteria; phylum Pseudomonadota; class Gammaproteobacteria; order Burkholderiales; family Burkholderiaceae_E; genus DASTRU01. Next base: position 1,275 of record DASTRU010000188.1, read on the forward strand.
AACGACATCTCACGGTCGGACGCGCATGTAACGCCATTGGTCAACGAGCGTTTTAATTTTTTAAACGTTGCGTTAAGCGGACCGTATGCTTTCTGCTTCGCCACCGCGGCGCTTTTCCCGGCGAATACGATGTCGTGGATCGCTTCCGCGAAACCAAGACCATGTGTTTGCATGGCGTTTTGGATCTTGGGGAAACGAGCAAGCGTCCAGCGATCGAGTACGGAATGCACGTCGAAATAATCGGCAACGCCATCTTCATTAAGGCCTTTGCAAAGATAGGCGTAGGCATTCGCCATGCGATGGCTAAGGTCGTATTGGTATAGGCGTGCGAACCGCGCACCGCTTTCAATTCCATGCACGAGCACGACATCGCCGATGGAAACATCGCGGTGTTTCAAATCGCCTAAGGCGCGCTCCTCGCGAAGTTGGTGGTCTTGATTGAACAACGCCTTGCGATCCGCCGCGTTCGTAATGTTGTATTCAAGAATGACCTCGTGATACGAACCGCCCTCTTTAATTCCGCGCTGCGCCTTTCGAAAGTTCAAGTCTTGACTGGCTTCGTCGAGAAACTTGAGGTCGTGACGATGCTGAACGTTTAATCGTTCGGCGACGACGGTAAGCGACGTGCCTTTGCTTAGCTCAAGCACCGCTTCGCGGATCGTGCTCATGTTGATTCTTGGTGCCGGACGCATTCCCGGTACAACCATGCCGATAAGTCGGCGCGCATTACTCGACTCGGCGGGGAAACGGCCGTAAATCGCAAGCTCGGCCATGAACGAACTCGCGTCCTTGACGTGTTGACGTTCGTGATTGCTTACTGAGGGTTTATTAACCGTTTTAGCTAGCGGCGAGCCCGACTCAAGGATGACGCCGTACGACGTATTAGGAATGGACGAGAGAAACGAACTGCTTGCGGCAACGCTGGTGGACGGCATGGGGGGCTTTAGGAAAAGTAAAAGGCTGTCGCCTTCGAATGAGGGAATTTGACAAATGAGTAACGTCTCCGGAAAAAGAATTGATTAATGTCGGTAATAAGGTCATACGCGTTTTCAATTACATACTTTCTTTAAAGGTTTGAGCCCACGCCTTTGTCAGCATGCGCTGCTTCGTTGAACCAAATGGCGCGTTCGCCTGACTCGCCTCGATCAGCAATTGCCGCGCGTCCGCGTATTGCTCCAGGTCTAATGCACGCGCGGTCTGGCGCCACGATTGATGTTCAAACCGCATCAAGCTCAATGCTTGCAAAAACTTAGCGCCATATCGATCGACAGCCTGCTCAAGCCGCGGCAACTCGCGCAATGCCCAGCAGTCCATTGGATGGTTGATTCGGTACGCACGCATGACGTCGTCGTAAGACTGCTGGCGGCCTAGGGCCTCGCGCACCGCATGCATGCGTACGTGTAGATCGATCAATCTCAATTCGTTGACGTGGCGACGTTGTTTGACGCGATGAAACGCCACGACATGCTCGCCAGTGGCGCCGCGACGCATGTCCTCGATCGCGTCCGCATAGCGTTGTTCGTAGTCCAGGCGCCGTAGCTCGGCGCGATGCGAGGCATTGGTCACGCCGTGTTGCCGCGCCGCGCGGTAATGCCTTGCGCCACGTTCGATGGCCTCGCGCGCGCGATCGAACCGAAATGCGTGATCGAGCACGCGAAGCGCGGTTAAGTCGGCGCGATAACGGATGCCGTGCGCCGCCATCGTCGCGTCGTACGGGCGGCCTTCGAATAAGTCGACGATGGCGCGATGCAGTGCTGCGTTAGTCGATACCGTCGCGGTTCGATTCCAAGGCAACACGTCGCGTAGCAAATGTCGCGCGTGATGGGGCGCTCGCACACGGCCGCGCTCATGCGCGATGAGCGCCATGGCGCGGTGGATCACGCCGCTTAAATCTTCCGATGCGATCCCTCGCCCTTCATGACCACCGCGTTGCTGAAAAACTTCGTATAGCGCCTTGA
>DASTRU010000189.1:0-2287 GCA_035761045.1 Burkholderiaceae bacterium
CTTCCCAAGTGGTCGAGCCCACGCCGTAGGCGGCTTCCTTCAACATGGGTGGCGTGACTTCGAAGACATCGCGCATGACGGCCGCGATGAAGGGAATGATCATGATCGCGAGGATGACGCCCGCGCATAACAGTCCGATACCAAGCGGCGGACCTTCAAACAACGAACCGACGATGGGCAGACCGCCAAACACGGTTTGCAACGGCACTTGAAAGGCGTCGGCGAACAACGGCGCGAATACGAGCAATCCCCACATGCCGTAGACGATCGAGGGAATGGCCGCGAGCAGTTCAATCGCGGTGCCTAAGGGGCGCCGTAGCCACGTGGGCGAAAGCTCGGTCAAAAACAAGGCGATGCCAAAACTGACGGGCACCGCGATGAGTAACGCGATCGCCGACGTCACGAGCGTGCCGTAGATGGGCACCAGGGCTCCGAAACGCTCGGCGGGTGGATCCCATTCACGCACGACGAGAAACTGCATGCCAAACGTCTTGATGGACGGCCAGGCGGCGACGAAAAGCGAGACGAGGATTCCCACCAGCAACACGAGCACCGCCAACGCGGCGATACGAGTGGCATGCGTGAACGCTGCGTCACCGAAGCGGTTGTAGCGACGATGGCTATTGGTTGGCTGAACAACGCTCATGCGATTTGAAAATGTGAACCGGGCCGACACATGGTCGGCCCGAGTGATTTGCCTGGGTTGGCTTGATCGCCTACTTGAGCGCCACGGGCTTGCCCGCCGCGTCTTTCAGGGATTTTTGCCATTGCGCCTCGATCAGCTTGACCACGCCGTCGGGAATGGGAACGTAATCGAGATCGGCCGCCATCTTATCGCCGCTTGAGTACGCCCAGTGGAAGAACTTGATGACTTCCGTTGCCTGTGCGGGCTTGTCTTGTTGCTTATGCATGAGGATGAAGGTGGCCGACGTAATGGGCCATGCGTCCTTGCCGGGTTGTTGATTGAGGTTGACGCCAAAGGCGGCCTTCTCCCAATCGGCGCCCGCGGCCGCGGCCCGGAAGGTCGCTTCATCGGGCTGAACGAAATTGCCGGCCGCGTTTTGCAAGGCGATGTGCGGCATCTTCGTTTGCTTGGCGTATGAGTATTCGACATAGCCAATCGCGCCTGGCAAACGCGCGACGAATGCGGAAACGCCCTCGTTGCCCTTGCCGCCCGTACCAACCGGCCAATTCACCGTCGTGCCGCTACCCACCTTGGCCTTCCACTCGCCAGACACTTGGGAAAGATAGTCGGTGAAGCCAAAGGTCGTACCCGAGCCATCCGCGCGACGAACAACGGCGATCGCACGATCGGGCAACTTCATGTTCGGGTTGAGTTTGGCGATGGCGGGGTCGCTCCAGTTAGTGATCTTGCCGAGGTAGATGTCGGCGAGTAAGGCGCCCGTCAAACGCAGGTCGCCAGGTTTCACGCCTGGCAAATTGACCACCGGCACGATGCCACCGATCACGGCGGGGAATTGGATCAAACCGTTTTTATCAAGATCGCTCGTGCTCATCGGCGCGTCCGATGCGCCGAAGTCAACGGTCTTCGCCAGGATTTGACGCACGCCACCGGACGAACCGATGGACTGGTAATTAATCTTCGTGCCCGTGTTCTTTGCGTATTCGGCGGCCCATTTGGAATAGATCGGCGCAGGAAAGCTTGCGCCCGCGCCGGTGACTTCGGCGGCGTGCAGCGTGGCGCTCATCGCGATCACGGTCGCGCCAGCCGTTAAGAGGCGTTGAAAAAATTTCATCGTTATTTTCCTTACGAGGGGTTGGTGCAATGGCGCGAACGGTAAGCGCTGCTTGTGACAGGTCTATGACAAGACGCTAATACCGTGCCCCTCGTACGCCGGGCATTCATGCCACGGCGCGACACATCTGGTGCGAGCTAAGGCGCGAATAAGCCGCGCAGGATGACGGACGATGAACCGCTTGCCGCGCTTTCGTCAGGCGCGAACCACCATACGGAGCTGCGCTCCACATGAACCGACGCCGACGCGCCGAACATCAACGAAGCAATCGCCTCGCCAATGCATGGTTGATGGCCAACCAACACTACGGCATCGGTGGCATGCGTTAAACGGTGACGAGCGAGTTCGAGGTACTCACGCCCCGACCGTCCAGGCGCGAGTCGAGAATCGACAACATAGTTCGTGGTGAGCGCCGCCATGGTTTCGCAAGCGCGTGTGGCGGGACTTGAAATCGCTTGTAAAGCAAGCGAATGGTTTTGAAGTATTTGACCAATCCATTGCGCGGATTTTTGCGCCTGCGCTTGACCGTG
>DASTRU010000190.1:0-4012 GCA_035761045.1 Burkholderiaceae bacterium
CTACGCTGGCGCGCGCGCCGCGGCCTGCTCGAAAACGACATCATCATCACGCGCTTTCTCGACCGTCATGAGCTTGAGCTGACGGACGACGACGTTGGCGCGCTGCATGCGTTGTTCGATTTACCCGACAACGACTTACTCGACCTCATTCTCGCGCGCAAGGAACCCGAAGGGTCGCTTGCGCAGCCCGCGGTCGCGCGCGTGCTTGGTTTGTTACGCGCGGCTTAGCATGCACAACACATAACTCCTCTTCCCACGACTTGAAGGAAACCGCCATGAACGCGCCCCAGCAGAAGGCGACGCTGAGCTTCACCGACGGCACGCCGAGTATTGATTTGCCGATCCTGACAGGCTCCGTCGGTCCCGATGTGATCGACATTCGTAAGCTTTACGGCACTACGGGTAAATTTACCTTCGACCCAGGTTTCCTTTCGACGGCGGCCTGCCAGTCGTCGATCACGTACATCGACGGTGACAAGGGCGAGCTGCTGTATCGCGGCTACCCAATCGAGCAACTCGCGACGCACTGCGATTTCCTCGAGGTGTGCTATTTGATTTTGAACGGCGAATTGCCCAACGCCGATCAAAAAGACGAGTTCGTTAAGCGCGTGACCATGCACACGATGGTCAACGAGCAAATGCAATTCTTTTTGCGCGGTTTTAGGCGCGACGCGCACCCAATGGCGGTAATGACAGGCTTGGTGGGCGCGTTGTCGGCGTTTTATCCCGACTCGATGAATCTGCACGACAAGCACGAGCGCGAAATTTCCGCGATCCGCTTGATCGCCAAGATGCCTACGCTCGTGTCGATGGCCTACAAGTATTCCGTCGGCCAGCCGTACATGTACCCGCGCAACGAGTTGTCCTACACCGCCAACTTCATGCGCATGATGTTTGCGACGCCGTGCGAGGAATACAAGGTCAACGACGTGCTGGTGCGCGCGCTCGATCGCATCTTCATCTTGCATGCCGATCACGAGCAAAACGCGTCAACGTCCACCGTGCGCTTGTGTGCGTCGTCGGGTACGAATCCATTCGCGGCGATCGCGGCGGGTGTCGCGTGCTTGTGGGGTCCGGCGCATGGCGGCGCGAACGAAGCCGCGCTCAACATGCTGTACGACATCCAACGCGAAGGCGGCGTCGAGCGCATTGGCGAATTCATTGCCAAGGTCAAGGACAAGAACTCCAACGTCCGCTTGATGGGCTTTGGCCACCGCGTCTACAAAAACTACGATCCACGCGCCAAGCTCATGCGTGAGACGTGCAAGGAAGTGCTGGCCGAACTTGGACTTGAAAACGATCCGTTGTTCAAGCTTGCGATGGCGCTTGAGAAGATCGCGCTCGAGGACGATTACTTCGTGTCGCGCAAGCTGTATCCAAACGTCGATTTTTATTCGGGTATCGTGCAAAAGGCGATTGGGATTCCGGTGCCGTTGTTCACCGCGATTTTCGCGCTCGCACGGACGGTCGGCTGGATCGCGCAACTTAATGAAATGATTGCGGATCCTGAATACAAGATCGGTCGTCCGCGGCAGTTGTTCACGGGTTCGGTCAAGCGCGATCTCAAGCCGATCGCGCAACGTTAAGCACGACACGCATCACCGTAAGGCGGGCCACGAACGGCCCGCTTTTTCATTAACGCGATGAAAAGCCATAACAGCCTGCGTAAACGCCGTCGATTGCGCGAACGTCCGATGCGCGAACTGTTGCTGTGGTTCGTGCTGCCCGCGCTTGTGCTCGTGATCGGCGCGTTTTCATTCGCCGCGCGTTATGTCGATCCCGCGCCGCCCGAACGCGTTGTAATGGCGTCGGGCGCGGAGGGCGGTGCCTATGCGCGGTATGCGCAGCGTTATCGCGAGATTCTCGCGCGCGAGGGCATCGAACTCGTGGTCAAGCCGTCGGCGGGTTCGCTCGACAATCTTTCGCTATTGCTTGATCCGCGAAGCGAGGTCGACGTCAGTTTTGTTCAAGGCGGCACCGTGAATGTTCAAGTCGGCGAGTCCTTGCGGTCCTTGGGCAGTGTCGCGGTCGAGGCGGTGTGGGTGTTCGTGCGGGCCCATGCGCTGGCCGATGTTCGCAAAGGCGCGTTCGCGCGACGAATTCCCGTCACGCTCGCCGAGCTTGCGCATCGACGTATCGCGATCGGCGCGCCTGGAAGCGGCGGCCGGCAATTGGCGTTGCAAATGCTCGCGCTATCGGGGGTTGGCGCGCAAAACGCCACCTTGCTCGAGATTGGCGGCGCCGAGGCGGTCGAAGCCTTGAACGACGGCGAGGCGGACGCGTTGATCATCGTCGGCGCACCGGATGCGCCGATTATTCAAACGCTCATGAAACGTCCCGAATTGCGGATCGCGCGGCTTCAACACGTTGGCGCGTACACGCGCGGCTCGCCGTTTCTTGCCGAAGCGGTCTTGCCTCGCGGTGCCTTCGATATCGCGGCCGATCGGCCTCCATTCGATGTGCCCTTGGTGGCGACCACCGCCAACGTCGTGGTGCGGGATCGGTTGCACCCAGCCATCGTCGATTTATTAATGGTCGCCATTTCCGAGGTGCATGGCGGCCGCACCTTGTTCGCGGGCGATAACGAATACCCCGCGCCCAAGAATCTCGTCGCGCCATTGCACGATCAGGCGGAGCGTTATTACAAATCAGGGCGGCCGTGGTTGCAGCGTTGGCTGCCGTTTTGGGTCGCGACATGGATCGAGCGCATGGCCGTGCTGCTGTTGCCATTGGTTGCGGTCGTCGTGCCTTTGTCGCGCGTATTGCCGGCGGCGTGGAATTGGCGCACCAAACGGCGAATTTTTCGGTACTACGGCGATTTGAGCCGGATTGAATCGCGCATCGACAACGCGACGCATAAGGAGCGCGATTCTTTGCTCGACGAATTAAATGCGCTTGAACGGCAAGTCGCATCGCTTCCAGTGCACTGGTTTTATGGTGACCTGGTGTATGGCCTACGCTCGCACTCGGCGATCGTGCGTCGAAGGCTTGATGAAACGAGTGCGGCTCACACCGGATAGTCGTGCGCGCCCAGCAACAACGCGATGGACGCGGCGAGCCTTGTGCCATCGGTATCGGGGATGATGAATCCAGCGCGCATGAGCATGCGGCGTTTACGGTTGATTTCCTCTCGTGACGCGCCAAGCAAGCTCGCCAGCACGCTTTGCGGTACTTCGTTGGAAACACGACGCGTGCCGTCGGCCTCGGGTTCGCCCAGCGTCCAAAGCAGCCACGCGAGACGAACCTCCAAAGGGTCTGGGCCTTGCCGTGCTTGCGCGATGAATAGGCTCTCAACGCGTTGCATCACGCGTTGGAACAAGGTGTAGAACACCTCGGGATAACGTGGCAACAAACCGCGCAACGCGCGGCGGTCGATCAAGGCCACGCTTGCCGGACTCATGGCCCGTACATCGACATCCGAACGGCGCGCTTCTAAGTCGAACGCGTTCAAGCAGGTTTCACCCGGCCGCAGTAGCAGAACGCTGACACCGCGCGACTCCAACGCCACCCAGCCCGCGTAGATGAAGGCCACCGTATCCACGATCTGTCCCGCGCGAATCAACCTTTCTCCCTTGCCCAACATCGCAAGACGACCGGTATCGCGTAATAAACCGCGGTCCACGGTCGACAAGGCTTGGAATAACGGCGGCAACGTACCGAGGCCGGGTTGCACGCGCATTTCATGGTCTCCACGTAAAAGCAAGGTCGACTTCAGTGGTCGCGTCGTGATCGAGTGGCACGAGCGACTCGGGAAGTGCTCGCATCAAAGCGGCGCGTTGCGATGTGCCGTGCAGTTTCGCGAGGATCAATGCCTCGCACGCACCAAGCAACATGCCGGCGTCGGAACATGCATGTTCGAGCGCAAGCACGACTTTAAGCGGCGCTTCCCATTGGCGCGCTACACGAGCGGAGAGCATCCAGTAGCCAGCAAGTTCGGGCAGGCGACGCAAGGGCGCGACGGGTTGTTCAAAGGCGGTACCGAGCGTTACGGTCAACTCGTCGTCATCGGCCG
>DASTRU010000191.1:0-2956 GCA_035761045.1 Burkholderiaceae bacterium
CGATCCTAAAGCGGCACTCGACCGCTACGCACCGATGGTGAGACGGGTCGCGCATCAAATCGTCGCTAAGTTGCCCGCCAACGTCGAACTCGACGACAGGGTGCAAGCCGGCATGATCGGCCTCATGGATGCGTTAACGCGTTACGAGGCCTCGCAAGGCGTGCAGTTCGAAACGTTCGCGATGCAACGCGTGCGCGGCGCCATGCTCGACGAATTGCGCGGCAGCGATTGGTTGCCCCGCAGCGTGCGCAGAACCCAGCGGCAAATCGAACAAGCCGTGCATCGGCTTGAGCAACGCCTAAGTCGTCCGGCCGCCGAGAATGAAATCGCGGCTGAATTAGGCGTACCGCTCAACGAATACCAAGCGATGCTTGCCGAAGCGCGTGGCGCGCAATTGTTGTACTTGGATGATTTAGGCGGCGGCGGCGAGGGAGACGAATCGTGGTTGGATCGGCACGCGCCCGACGACAACGAAAGCCCGACCGAGCGTTTGCAAAATCCCAAATTTCGCGCCGCGTTGGTCGGTGCGATCGAGGCCTTGCCCGAGCGTGAACAACACGTCATGTCGATGTATTACGAACAAGACATGAACTTAAAGGAGATCGCGGCCGTGCTAGGCGTGACCGAATCACGCGTATGCCAACTGCATAGTCAGGCGGTGGCGCGGTTACGTACCAAGTTGCGCGATTGGTAAGCACACGGCACAACAACGATACGTAGTAAGGGTCTAAAAATTGCTGAGGCGTTGCGATAAGCGAATTGCTTTGCCGGCAACGTCTTAATAAGCATTTCAAACGAAGTACGTGTCATGAAAGCGGCATGGTGATTCCGCGAGAACTTCATTTCTCAGGGAGAGACCATGTTTACGCTGATGCAAAACGCTGCGCGCACGGCGCGGCTTAGTCACGCGCGCGCGAGCGTTGCGACGGTTCTGTTGGTGGTGGGTCTTGCCGCGTGCGGCGGTGGGGGCGGCGGCAGCGAATCCACTAACGCACAGGGCGCTTCTTCAACCTCCACCAATGCGCAAACGTTCGCGGTGTCGCGCATCGAACCGCCTAATGGCGCGACCGACGTGGTTCCCGAACGGTTACTAAGCGTTCAGCTCTCGCGCGAGCCCGACCCCGCGTCGGTGAATGACGAAACGATTGAAGTCAACGGTGTGGAAGGCCGTATCCCAGGCAAGATCACCGTCGAGGGCGCGAGGATTTTATTTAGGCCGAGCGACGCGCTTACGTTTTCGTCGGAATACCGCTTCACCATTAAGTCATCGGTGAAAGACCGTGGCGGCAATGCATTAGGAACGCCTGCCGAAAGCGTGTTCAAGATTCGCGAGGCGGCGTTAACCAATATCGTCAACATCGACAACGGCGCGAGTGGCGAGCCTCGGCAAGTCAAAGTGGCGCGTAGCGCCACGGGCGATGCCTTCGCGGTTTGGCGCGCATACGACGGCGTGCGCCATAACTTATGGGCTAATCATTACGATCCCGCAAAGAACGCGTGGGGGCCAGCAACGCTGATTGAAACCACCTACTTAGAGATTGCGAATTTTGAGTTGGGAGCCGACGCCAAGGGCGGCGCGATGGTGTTGTGGCGACAAGGTGGTTTCTTCGCGACCGGTGAAGTCGTCGCCTTGCGTTACAACCCCACGACTAAGCAATGGCAGACGACGCCCAAGAACGTGTCGGATGGAGTTGACGCACGGCTCGCGGTGGATGCCAATGGCAATGCATTAGCCGTATGGCCAAGCCCGATACGTGGCCGGTATTACGACGCGCAGCTCGACCAATGGCAGCCTGTTGCTCGGGTCGAGGTTAACAACACCGGCACTGGGTTTAGCTTTAGCCCGACGGTGGTGTTCGATGCTTCGGGCAATGCGTTCTCGGCGTTTGGAAATGGACGCAGCGGTCCGGCCTCCATCGCGGTCGGCAATTTCTTTGACGGCGCTACTAAGGCGTGGGACTCCGGGCCCGAAAATTTCACGGGGATCTTGTACGGGGTGCCCGATAGTTTTGTGTCGGGGTCCAATGACAACTTTCAACTAAGCGCCGATAAGCGAGGCAATTTCTTCGTGGTGTGGGAGGCCGTCGAGTTTGGTAGCGAACCGGGCACGGATCGCACGACCTTGCGCGCATCTCGTTTCTCATCCGCGACAAAAGCGTGGTTGCCCGCCAAGGACATCGTGTTGCCATCACCGGAACTCGACGTCCGCCTGCAACGCGCGATCACCGACGATAACGGCCGCGCCATCGTGTTGTGGACGCAAACCGAAGGTGGCCGTACGGCGCTCAAAAGCTTGATCGTTCAAATCGATGACTTAAGCACGAGCTATCGCTTAACGGTGGATGGCCGTGCGGGTGGCGGCGCATCCGAAGCGGACTTTGGCTTCACGCGTTGCGCCACCGCGATGTCGGTGTGGCTGCAAAACGAAGGCGGCCGCCCTGGCGATGGGTCGCGAACCAATGTGTACTTCTCCCGCTACAACTATGTGAATGGTCCAGGCGCATGGGGTACGGCCATGCCGATCGAGGATCAACCCGGCAATACGCGTAGTCCCGATTTCGTCATGGCGCCGAACGGCCGCGCGCATGTGGTGTGGATTCAATCGGACGCGGGCGTGTACCGGGTGAAAGAGTTGCGATTGTTTTAAATCGCTAACCCGCTCGGCGGCAGGTCTAACAGTTTCTCGGGGAGAGACATATGTTTATGTCGATGCAAAACGCCGCGCGTGTAGCGCGGCGACATCGCGCGCGCGTTCAAATCGCGGCGGTTTTATTCGTCGTTAGCCTCGTCGCGTGTGGAGGAGGCGGCGGCTCCGATGGCCAACCCTCCGCCGCGCAGAGCGCTTCTTCAAACACCGCGAACGATCAAGCGTTTGCGGTATCGCGCATCGACCCCGCCAATGGCGAGACTCACGTCGTTCCCGAACGTTTACTTAGCGTTCAACTTTCGCGCGAGC
>DASTRU010000192.1:0-10184 GCA_035761045.1 Burkholderiaceae bacterium
CATGTCGCCCATCATGATCACGCCTTCGCTTAGAAGTGGCTGCGGATCCTCAAGCCCTACGTGCTTGCAAAAATCGAGAATCAGCGCGCGCCATTGATGGTCATTCATACGTCACTCCCTGCGGGTGGCTTACTGATGCCTAGTCGACATCGACGTAGTGTGAGTACGAGTGGCAACCCGAGGGTTCCTGACGCGAGTGAGCCGCGCGCTGGAATTGAATAAAAGTGAGGGAACCGCTCTCGCGACCTAACGCGCGGCCCGGTCGAGCAAAGGCTTGATCGCGCGACGCCGAGTGGGTTCGGCCAGCGCCGAGACCGACGGCATGGCTTCCGCGGCGCGGGCTTCGATCATGGCGTACGCACCGGGTGTTCTAAGCGCGGGTCCCGCGTTCGCAAGGGCTTGCACGATGCGCGGCACCAAGCCGTCCATGATGGATTGCACTTGAGCGGGCGTGCGTGTCAATGTCAGCAACGGCGGCCGCCTTTGCTCGCGCCATTGCTTGTGCAACTCGCTTTGCGCGAAGTTGCTTGCTTGCGTGAGCGCGGTGAATACGTCGCGCACGAATACCGGATCGATTTGATAACGCACCGCCAGTTTCATCGCCGCGGCGGTGCGCGCGTCGTCGTCGTCGCGGTTGCCGATCGGCGCCTTGTCGTTCCAACGGATGCGGGCGATATCGGGTGCGAGTCGGAGTAAGTCGCGTTCGAGCAGAAGCAAGGCATCGATGCGAGCTACTTGGTCAAGTGGAAAAGGGCGCTGCTGTTGTTGCGTCGGCGCTCCTTCGGTCTCCGCTTGTCGAATGACCACTGGATCGGTGGAGATTGGCGCGGGTGGGTATTTGGATGGGCTCACCAAGGCCGAGCAACCCGTCACCAACCACGCACCGATCAGTGCGCTTAAGCCAACACGCCTCATGAGCCACCTCTTAAATGACCGAGTAGCAAGTACTCCATCAACGCTTTTTGAACATGCAAGCGGTTCTCGGCTTCGTCCCACACCACCGAATGCGGACCGTCGATGACTTCGGCCGCGACCTCTTCGCCACGATGCGCGGGCAGGCAATGCATGAAGAGCGCATCGGGCCGCGCGACGCTCATCATGTCCGCGTCCACGCACCAATCGGTGAAGGCCTTGGCACGCGCTTCGTTCTCGGCTTCAAAGCCCATCGATGTCCATACATCGGTCGTCACTAAGTCGGCGCCGCGACACGCGTCCATCGGGTCGGCGAATTGCTCGAAATGCGCGGTGCCCATTAGTCCGGCGCGTTCAGGTTCCACCTCGTAGCCGGGCGGCGTCGACACGTTGACTTTGAAATCAAGCACTTCGGCGGCTTGCAGCCAGGTGTTGCATACGTTGTTGCTGTCGCCGATCCACGCCACCGTTTTGCCTTGGATCGCACCGCGATGCTCGATGAACGTCAGGATGTCGGCCTGAATTTGGCATGGGTGATATTCGTTCGTCAGGCCATTGATGACCGGCACGCGCGAATACTTCGCGAAGCGTTCAATGATGTCTTGCTCAAACGTTCGGATCATGACGAGGTCGCACATGCGACTAATGACTTGCGCCGCATCTTCCACTGGTTCGCCGCGCCCTAATTGCGAATCGCGCGTATTGAGGTAAATCGCGGCACCACCAAGCTGATGCATGCCGGCCTCGAACGATAACCGCGTACGCGTGCTCGCTTTTTCAAAAATCATCACGAGCGTACGGTCGGCGAGTGGGTAATACGTCTCGAAGCGCTTGAATTTGGCCTTAATGATTTTGGCGCGCTCGAAAATGTATTCGTGCTCGGCGCGCGAACAATCGCGAAATTGCAGAAAGTGGCGAATCGTCGTCATGGCGGTGTCGCGGGTCTTATTCGCGCAAGAAGTCGCGCACGATTGGCGCGAGTCCGGCGATGAGTTGATCGGCCTCGGCCACGTTCATGATGAGCGGCGGCAAAAGTCGAATCACGTTGTCGCGCGTGACGTTGACGAGCACGCCTGCTTCAAGCGCGCGACGCACGATATCGCCGCATGGCTTGACGAGCTCGATGCCAATCATCAACCCCTCGCCGCGAATATCGGCGACACCGTTCAAGCCTTCAAATGCCTTTGCGAAACCCGAACGCAAATGCGCGCCGATGCGCGTTGCGTTTTCGAGCAAATGCTCGTCGGCCATGATGTTGAGTGTTTCAAGGCCGGCGCGCATGGCCAATGGATTACCGCCGAACGTGGTGCCATGGTTGCCAGGACCAAAGATGCCCGCGGCTAAACCGCGCGCGGCCAAGGCGCCAATCGGTATACCCGAACCCAATCCCTTGGCGAGCACGATGGCGTCGGGAACGATGCCAGCATGTTGGTAACCAAACCATTTACCGGTGCGACCGATGCCGCATTGCACTTCGTCAAGAATGAGCAACCAACCGTGTTGGTCGCACGCCGCGCGTAACGCGCGCAGGTAATCGTGATTGGCGACATTAATGCCGCCTTCGCCTTGCAGCACTTCGATAAGAACCGAGTTGATCTCGGGGTGCGCTTGCGCGGCGGCATGAATGGCGTCGATGTCGTTGTACGGAACGCGCACGAAGCACTCGTCTTGCAACGGTTCGAATCCCTTGCGCGCCTTATCGCTACCCGTCGCCGCGAGCGTCGTGATCGTGCGTCCGTGCCAAGCGCGTTCCATCACCAGCGTTTTGATAAACGGACGACCGTGTTGGTAGCCATGTAGGCGCGCCAGTTTGATCGCCGCTTCATTCGCTTCAGCGCCCGAATTGCAGAAGAACACCTCCTGCATGTCCGACAACTCGCAAATACGGTCCGCTAATTGCTCTTGTCCACGAACACCGTAGATGTTGGAGGTATGAATTAGCGTGTTGATTTGTTCGGTCAACGCGGCGACGAATTTTGGATGCGCATGCCCGAGTCCGTTCACCGCGATGCCTGCCAAGCCGTCCAAATATCGGCGTCCTTGCTCGTCCCACAACCAAACGCCGCGCCCGCGCGCGAACGTCACTGGCTGGCGGGCGTAAGTGTTCATGACGTGCGAAGTGGTGATGGAGTCAGGCGCGTTCATGCAAATTCCGTTGAGAACAAATCAATTCGAGAAGGCAAAACCTAGGGCCACGGATGATAAGCGAAGGTCGCGACGCTTCCGGCCAAGTTCATTGACTGAAAACGGTGGGCAATGCGCGCGCCTGGCATGACGCATTGTTCACGCTAACGGTCTGCGGTGAACGAGCGCCAAGTCTTATATAAGATATGATTTCTTGCCGTCTATTTCTTCCACCGCATCGCCAGCAACGTGCATGACTGATTCGATTCCCGTGACTCCGTCTTCAGCTCATCGCTCGCGCGAGCTGTTCATTCAAGGAGTTACGCGCGCCGGCCGTACGTTTCGTCCTAGCGATTGGGCTGAGCGTTTGTGTGGCGTGATGGCGCAATTTCAGCCCGAAGGAGGTGATCCTTCGCGCGCTCATATCGGTTACTCGCCTTATGTGCGGCCGACGATCGTTCACGGCATCAAGTGCGTGATCGTCGATGAACGGCTACGAGAACTAGAGCCGCTCGCTTGGAACTTTGTATTGGATTTTGCCCGGGACAACGATCTTCAAACGGGCGAGGCGTGCGAAGTGCCGCTTGATCGCGCACCGCCAAAGTCATAGCGCGCCGTCGTGGGACCTCGAGACGGCACGTCAAAAACAAGGCCGCCTGCGGTGATCGCAGGCGGCCTTGGCGAATCTTTAAAAGGTTGATTCTTAGGCGGTAAGCGCCAGCGCTTTCAACGCGGCGGCCAGGCGGCTCTTGTGGCGAGCGGCTTTGTTCTTGTGAACGATGCGCTTGTCCGCGATTTTGTCGATCACGCTGACGGCTGCGCGAAAGCTCGTCGTGGCTGCGGCTTTGTCCCCGGAAGCGATTGCCTTGCGCACGCCTTTAACGGCGGTGCGGTAACGCGAACGCAACGCGGAATTCGCCGCATTGATTTGGACGGATTGACGAGCGCGCTTACGCGCTTGACGTGTATTGGCCATGGAAAAACCGCCTTGAATGTGCGTGACGTTGGTCTTAAGTGCGCTAAACCTTGAGCACAAGACGCGGAAAAACCCGCGATTCTAAGCGTTTGGGATGGGGCGTGCAACACGGGCGCGGCGCGTAAGTGCGTGTCGGCTACACTCGATCGAGTTTTTCATCCGCGCGGGAGTTGCCTGTTTGCAGTTACCGCCATGCCTCTTATCGCCATGAATTTGTTTAAAGCGCTTGTAACCGTTAGCGGCATGACGTTGCTGTCGCGCGTGACCGGCTTTGTTCGGGATCTTTTAACGGCGCGTTGGTTTGGCGCCTCCGTCGGCACCGATGCATTTTTCCTGGCGTTCTCGCTGCCAAACTTATTACGTCGACTATTTGCGGAAGGCGCCTTCTCGCAAGCGTTCGTGCCCATCCTCGGCGAGTACCGCAACAGGCGAGGACAAGAAGAAACGCGCCATTTGATTGACTGTGTCGCAACCGTATTGGCTTGGGTACTCGTCGCCGTCACGCTCCTTGGCATCGTGGCCGCTCCGGCCATCATATGGATCGCCGCGCCCGGTTTCGCCGATGAACCTGGAAAGTTCGATCTCACGACGCTCATGTTGCGGATCATGTTTCCCTATATCGGCTTCGTTTCGCTCGTGGCGTTGGCGGGTGGCGTGCTTAACACCTGGTCGAAATTTTCCGTTCCGGCCTTTACGCCCGTGCTGCTCAATTTAAGTTTGATCGGTGCGATGTGGGGGTTCTCGCGGTTCTTCGACCCGCCCATTTTGTCGTTGGCGGTTGGTGTCATCGTCGGGGGCGTGCTGCAACTCGCGTTTCAGATTCCCGCGTTGGCACGCATTGGTCTCATGCCACGTTTGCGCTTGAACGTGGCGCAAGCTTGGCGAGACGAAGGCGTGCGTCGAGTGATGAGGCAAATGGGACCGGCGGTGCTTGGCGTTTCCGTGGCACAGGTTTCGCTGGTCATCAATCGAGTGTTTCAGTCGTTTCTCGAAACAGGCTCGATTTCCTGGTTGTTCTACGCCGATCGTTTGATGGAATTCCCAACCGCTTTGCTAGGAGTGGCGCTTGGGACGGTCTTGCTGCCGTCGCTATCGAGGGCAAGCGCGCGCGCCGATACTGTGGAGTACGCCGCACTGCTTGATTGGGGATTGCGTCTAACGTGCGTGTTGGCACTTCCGGCGGCGATCGCGCTCGCGGCGCTGTCCTTGCCGTTGGTGACCACCTTGTTTCATTACGGACGATTCGACGCGCACGACGTAACGATGGTGCGTGCCGCGTTGGTGGCGTATGCGATCGGTTTGCTTGGATTGATTCTCGTGAAAGTGTTGGCACCCGGCTATTACGCGCGACAAGACATACGCACGCCGGTGCGCATCGCGATTGGAGTGCTCGTACTGACGCAGCTCATGAATCTTGCCTTCATCAAACCGTTCGCGCATGCCGGCTTGGCGTTATCGATTTCGCTGGCCGCATGCATCAACGCGGGGCTGTTGTATGCGGGGATTCGCCGGCGCGGGTACTACGCACCGCGCGCGGGGTGGAGAGCGTTTCTTTTGCGAGTAGGCATCGCCGCGTTGCTCATGGGGCTCGGCTTGTGGTGGGCGGCTAATCGTGTTGATTGGCTTGCCTTGGGCGCGAACCCAATGCTGCGCGCGGCGTGGCTTGTCGCGCTCATTGCGGCTGGCGGTGCGTTGTATGTCGGCCTGCTGTTTGCCCTTGGACTGCGGCTAAAGGACGTTAGGCGATCAGCATGAGTGCCGCGCCATCCGCCGCTTCGCCTTCCGTTGCGCTTGATTATTGGGAAGCGTTGGTACGCGACGATCGTTCGCTGCCGTTGTTCGAGGCGGCGTTATCCATCGCGCAAGACGTGTATCCCGATCTCGACCTCGCCGACGTGTTGGCGCGAGTCGACGCATTAGCCGCTCGACTCAAGGCGCGCTTCGCGCCCGACGCGCCGATGCTGCACAAGCTGCGTTTGCTTAATCATTACTTCTTCAACGAGCTGCATTTTCGCGGCAACGTGAACGACTATTACGACGCCGACAACAGCTACATCCATAAGGTGTTGGAGCGTCGCTGCGGCATACCCATCACCCTCGCGGCGATGTATATGGAGATCGGCCAGCAAGCGGGCATTCCATTGCAGGGCATCGCGTTTCCCGGGCATTTCCTCGTCAAGCTTAGGACGAGCGAGGGCTCGGTCATCATCGATGTATTCGAGGGCGGCCGTTCCTTATCGCGCGAGGATCTCGAAGAACGACTCGAGCCTTACGCGCGGGCGCATCGTGTTTCCACGACCGAGGCGCTAAGTGCCTTTTTGCTCGGCGCGCCTGCGCGCGACATTCTTGCGCGCATGCTGCGCAACCTAAAAGGCGTATACGAGCGCGATGACGCCACGCATCGTTTGCTCGCCGTGATGAATCGACTTGTGGTGCTGCTGCCCGACGATGGCGAGACCAGACGCGATCGTGGCTTGCTGTATGCGCGACTCGAATGTCCGCGCGCCGCGATCGAGGACTTGGAAGCGTATCTCGCGACCACTCCGCAAGCACAGGATCGCGACGATATCCGCGCGCGAATCGACACCCTGCGCGACGCCGCCTCGCGACTCAATTAATTCCTTAGTCGCCGCGCGCCACGCCTTCGCGACGCGGATCCGCGCCGCCGCTCCAGCCCATCGAGCCATCGGGTAGCCGAACGCGCACGATGCCTTGCAGCCCGCTCATCATTTCAATTTCCCGCACGTCGTGACCGCGCGTTCTAAGCGCGTTGACTAAGTCCGCGCTGAAACGACCTTTTTCGAGTTCGGTCGGACCGTTGCGGCTTCCGAAGTTAGGCATGTTGATCGCGGTTTGAATGTCCAGATTCCAGTCCAACACACCGACCAAGGTGCGCGCGACATAACCGATGATTTGCGAGCCGCCCGGCGATCCAACGCTTGCAAGGAGTTGTCCGGTCTGTCGATCGAACACGAGAGTTGGCGACATCGAGGACCGAGGCCGTTTACCCGGTTGCACGCGATTGGCGATCGGCTTACCCGCATCGTTGGGCGCGAAGGAAAAATCGGTCAATTGATTGTTCAATAAGAAGCCGCGTGTCATTAAGCGCGCGCCGAAGTTGTCCTCGATCGATGTCGTCATCGATACCGCATGGCCATCGGCGTCAACCACGCTGATATGCGAGGTAGCCGTTTTAAGTGGCGAGGGATCGGGGGCGTACGCGCTTTTCACGCCGCTAGGCGTTCCGGGTTCCGCGCGCCCCATCGAGCGATCGGTGATAAGCACGGCGCGCTGCGCGAGATAGCGAGCATCGATCAAGCCATTCACGTCGACGAACACAAAGTCGCTGTCGGCCACATACAGCCCGCGATCCGCGAAGGCGAGACGCTCGATTTCGCTTAAGAGATGCACGGCATCGGGTTGTAATTCAAGCCGTGCTTCATTGGCGTTTGGTTGAGCGATGGGCGGTACCGTCGCGATATTGCGTTGCGCGAGCATGCCGAAGATTTGCGCGATGGCGATGCCGCCCGAGCTTGGTGGTGGCATGCCGCATAAGCGATAACGTTTGTAATCACTACACACCGCTTGGCGCTCCTTGGCGCGGTAAGCCGCTAAATCGTTTTCGGCTAAGTACCCGGCATTAGGATGCGAGCGCACCGTTCGTACGATGTCCGCCGCAATCGGTCCTGAGTAAAACGCATCGGCGCCGCGTTGAGCAATGTCGCGCAACGTCGCGGCTAAGGCTGGATTGCGAATCACGCTACCAATCGCCCTGGGCTCGCCATTGGGCTCGTAAAAAAGCTTGGCGGCGTTCGCATCGTTGACTAAGTATTTTTCGTTTTTAAGCGTGGTGTAGAGCAATGGGGAAATGGCGAAGCCGTCTTCCGCCAACTTAATGGCCGGCTCGAACAAGCGCGCCCATGACAACTTGCCGTATTCACGATGCGCGAGTTCAAGCATGCGCAATACACCGGGTGTGCCGACCGAACGTCCGCCCACCACGGCGTCATAAAACGCGAGCGGCTTACCTTCGGGAGTGAGGAATAAGTTTTCGGTGGCCGCCAATGGCGCGGTTTCGCGACCATCGAATGCACGCACGCGTTGTCCATCCCAATGCATGAGAAATGCGCCGCCACCGATGCCAGAACTGTTGGGCTCGACGATGGTGAGCGCCAGTTGAATGGCGATGGCCGCGTCAACCGCGGAGCCGCCCGCGCGCAAGATGTCGCGCCCAATGTCGGCGGCGATGGGATTGGCCGCGGCCGCCATGTACCGCTTGGCGGTAATCGAATGTGGGCTCGCGCTAAAGCGTGTGCCGTCTTCGGTAGTGGCTAAATCGGTTCGTGGTCCGGCGCAACCGCCAATCACTGTTGCGCCAAGCAATAACACCGCCCAACGTTTGATCCATCGCATGCTGTTCTCCCTTAGGTGCGGGCGAGTCGTGCATCGCCGGGAGAGGCCTCGCAAGTCGTGTGCTCGCACGACATGCGAGCGCGGCCATTAGCGTGGTTGCATGCGAATCGCGCCGTCTAAGCGAATGGTTTCACCGTTGAGCATCGGGTTGGCAATGATTTGCTCGACCAGCAACGCGAACTCCGAGGGACGACCCATGCGCGGAGGAAACGGCACCATCTTGCCTAACGCGTCTTGAACTTCTTGCGGCATGTTAAGCAGCATGGGCGTTTCAAAAATTCCAGGCGCGATGGTCATTACGCGAATGCCATGACGTGAAAGATCGCGAGCGATCGGTAAGGTCATGCTCACGATGCCGCCTTTGGAGGCGGCATACGCCGCTTGGCCGATTTGTCCATCGAACGCCGCTACCGATGCGGTATTGATGATCACGCCGCGTTCGCCATCCGCGTTTGGCTCGTTCGACGCCATGGCTTGCGCGGCTAGGCGAATCATGTTGAACGTACCAATTAAGTTGATGTTCACCGTGCGCGAGAAAAGATCGAGCGCATGCGGCTCGTCCTTACCCAATGTTTTCGCGGCGGGGGCAATGCCCGCGCAATTAATAAGCACACGTACGCCGCCTAACTCCGCCGCATGATTGATAACCGCCTTCGCGTCCGCTTCGTTCGTGACATCGCATCTGATGAACACGCCGTTGATGTCGGATGCGAGTTGACGTCCAGCGTCCACGTTTACGTCGGCGACGACTACTTTGCCGCCCTTGTTCGCAAGTAAGCGCGCCGAAGCGGCGCCAAGGCCGGATGATCCTCCGGTAACGATCGCGACAGTGTTTTGAAAATCCATGGACGCAGGTCAGTAAAGGCTAATGGGTACGCGCAGTGTAATGGCGTACTTAAGCTCAAGATGTGGCGTGCGCATCAAAACGCGCAACGTACCGACAAGGTCACACTTATTTGTATCGATAACCCCGACGATTGCTTGAGTCGGCTATGACTGCGCACGATGGGCGCATAGCAATCGCTGGCGGAGATGCCCGCGTTTTGCAATGCCGATGTGAGCGCGTCGTTGCGAAAGGCGAGGGCATGTCGTGGTCGTTGCACGCCGAACACCGGACCGGGATTGCGCACTTCCAAAACTTGAATCGCCGGACCGGATGCGGGAACGCGAAGGCGCGTGGATGGGTTGTAAGCCGGAACGTAAAAATTTTCGTCGCGCGCCAACTCGCGTCTAATGGAGTCGGGCAACGAGGAGCGAACGACGAGTAAGTCTTGCGCATTCGCCACGTTTTCGCTGATGAACGCCACGATGGCGATCACGAGGGCGCGCAACCACCACATCGGCCGTGGATGAAACCGGCACGACAGGCGCAACGACCGTGTGGCGACAGCATTCATGACGAACACCATGCGCCTCATTGCACTGCGTTTTCAACAGAATTGCGAGTTTTTTTGAGAAGGTTGCCATTCAAATAAAAAAGAGCGGCGTAATTCGCCGCTCTTTGTCGAAAGCGCAAGTTTTTAGTTTGAATAATTCAACCGCCAAAACGCACTTCCACTCTTCGCGCTTCTTGTTCGTTGGCGCCGCCCGTTGTTGTTTGCGGTTTGCGTAGGTCGATACGATCGGCGCTAACGCCGCTCGCTTCCAATGCTTGTTGGACGGCTTGCGCTCGTGCTTTTGCAAGCTCCATGTTTTTATCGGCATCGCCCGTGGCGTCGTGATAACCGGAGATGGTCAATCGTTTGGATGCGTCGTCACG
>DASTRU010000193.1:0-3278 GCA_035761045.1 Burkholderiaceae bacterium
GTGGAAGGCGCGCGAATCTTATTTAGACCAAGCGATGCGCTGACGTTCTCGTCGGAATACCGCCTGGCGGTCAAGCCCTTGATAAAGGACAAGCGGGGTCGTGCATTAGGAACGCCGGCCGAAAGCGTGTTCAAGATTCGCGATGCGGCACTGACCAACACCATCAATCTTGATAACGGCGCGAGCGGCGAGCCTCGGCAAGTCAAGGTGGCGCGCAGCGCGACGGGCGATGCATTCGCGGTATGGCGTTCATTCGACGGCGTGCGCCATAACTTGTGGGCCAATCATTACAACCCGAAGACAAATTCATGGGGAAGTGCCGCGCTCATTGAAACCACCGACGCCGACATCGCGCATTTCGAGCTAGCGGCCGACGCACAAGGCGGCGCGATGGTGCTTTGGCGCCAAGGCGGACTCGGTTTCATGGGCGAAGTGTTTGCCTCGCGTTACGACACGACGACGCAACGATGGCCCGCGACACCTAAAAACCTCGCCGCCGGCTTCGATGCCAAATTAGCGGTGGACGCCAACGGCAATGCATGGGCCGTGTGGACGGAAACCCTTATTCGTGGCCGGTATTACGACGCGCGACTGGATGAATGGCAGCCCGTCACCACCATCGAGCGCAACAACTTAGGCACCGGATTTAGTTTTGAAGCCAACGTCGCGTTCAACGCCTCGGGCGATGCGTTCGCCGTGGGCGCTAATGGACGTTCGGGACCAGCGTCGATCGTGTTTGGAAATTTCTTTAGCGGTACGACGAAGGAATGGGACCCGCTCCCCGACGGCTTCTACGGAATTTTGTATGGCGTGGACGATAGTTTCGTCGCGGGCGATAACCAGAACCTGCAAATTAGCGCCGACAAGAAAGGACAGTTTTTTGTCGCATGGGAAGCCGCGAAGTTTGATGGCATCTTCGAAAGAAGCATTACGACCCTACGCGCGTCGCGTTTTTCATCGGCGACGAAAACGTGGCTGCCCGCTAAAGACATCGTGCTTGCTTCGCCAGAGCGCGATGTCCACCTGCAGCGCGCCATCACCGACGACAATGGCCGCGCGATTGTGTTGTGGACGCAAACCGAAGCGGGCCGCACCGCGCTTAAAAGCCTCATCGTCACGATCAATGACTTAAGCGTGGGCCATCGACTCACGGTCGACACCAAGGCGGGTGGCGGAGCCTCCGAGGCGACGTTTGGCTTCACGCGGTGCGCGACCGCGCTTGCCGTGTGGTTGCAAAACGAAGGCGGCCGACCCGACGACGGATCGCGAACCAATGTGTTTTTCTCTCGCTACAACTACGTCGCGGGCCCCAGTGCGTGGAGCACGGCCACTCCGGTTGAAGACCAACCGGGCAATACACGCAGTCCCGACCTCGCCATGGCACCCAACGGCCGCGCGCACGTAGTGTGGATTCAATCGGACGCGGGCGTGTATCGGGTAAAAGAGTTGCGATTGTTTTAAATGACTAAATTGTTCGCCGGCAGGCCCGTAAGTTGCTGAAGCGTTGCGATAAGCGAGTTGCTTTGCCGGCGACGTCTTAAAAAGCAGTTCAAACGAAATACGCAGCATGAGCGGCATGGCGGTTCCGCGAGAACTTCATTTCTCAGGGAGAGACTATGTTCATGTTGATGCAAGGCGCCGCGCGTGCGGCGCGGCCTAGGCACGCGCGCACTTATGTTGCGGGCGTTTTAATAGTCGTTGGCCTTGCCGCGTGTGGAGGCGGCGGCGGTAGTAGTGGCGAAACCTCCGGCTCGCAAAGCAATTCTTCAAACTCCACCAACGCCAATGCGTTCGCGGTATCGCGCATTGAACCCGCCAACGGAGCGACCAATGTCGTTCCCGAACGCTTACTAAGCATTCAACTCTCGCGCGAGCCCAACCCTGCATCGGTCAATGACGACACGGTGGAAGTCACGGGTGTTGAAGGCCGCATCCCAGGCAAGATCACCGTCGAAGGCGCCAAGATTTTGTTTCGGCCAAGCGACGCATTGACGCTGTCATCGGAATATAAATTCACCATTAAGCCCGCCGTTAAGGACATGCGCGGCAACGCACTTGAAGCAGAAACGACGAGTGTTTTCAAAATCCGCGAAGCAGCACTTAGCAATGCGGCCAATATCGACACGGGCGCGACGGGCGAGCCGGTGCAGGTCAAGATCGTGCGTAGCGCGACCGGCGATGCATTCGCGGTTTGGCGCTCCTACGACGGCACGCGCCACAATTTATGGGCTAACCATTACACGCCCGCGACGAATGCTTGGGGCACGGCCACGCTTATCGAAACGACCGATGTAGACATCATAAGTTTTGAGTTAGGAGTCGACACCAAAGGCGGTGCGATGGTGCTGTGGCGCCAAAGTGGACCAGGTACCGCCGATGCAGTCGTTGCATTACGGTACGACACGACGACGCAGCAATGGCCCGCGACACCTAAAAAAGTGAACTCGGGATCCCCCACGAAGTTGGCGGTGGATGCCAACGGCAATGCATTGGCGGTGTGGAACGTGGGAGCCATACGCGGTCGGTATTACGACGCGCGGCTTGATCAATGGCAACCCGCTACTTATGCTGAATTCACAAGCGTGAATGGGGGATCTAGTGTTAGTCCGAGCGTAGTGTTTGATGCATTTGGCAATGCGTTCGTAGCGTTTGGCTATCAACGTACGTGGCTGGCATCGGTTGCCGCGGGTAATCTTTTTACTGGTGCCACTAGACAATGGGATCCGTCTTTGCCCGACCTCGGCGTGGTACCCGATAGTTTTGTAAAAGGGTTCAACCTTAATTTCCAGGTAGGCGTGGATAAGTTGTTCAACAATTTCTTCGCCGTGTGGGAATCGATCGAGTTCAACCCCGATTCGGGAAAAAACAAAACAACGCTTCGCGCGTCACGGTTTTCTAAAGCGTCGAAAACGTGGTTACCGGCGCAGGACATCGTGGAGCCGTCACCGGAACTCGATGTACGCCTGCGGCGTGTGGCGACTAGTAAAAACGGCCGTGCTCTCGTGTTATGGACGCAAACCGAAGGTGGCCGCACGGCGCTTAAAAGCGCGCTCGTTTGGGCCGACGATTTACATGTGTTTACTCGCGACACCGTCGATGCCGACGTGGGCGGGGGCGCATCGGAGGCCCAAGTCGATCTCACTCCTTGCGGAACCGCGCTGGCCGTGTGGCTGCAAAACGAAGGCGGGCGGCCGGACGATGGATCGCGGACCAATGTGTACTTCAATCTCGGCCGCGCTTTTCCCCTCGGTCAAGCACTTTGGGGCAAAGCCATGCCC
>DASTRU010000194.1:0-2404 GCA_035761045.1 Burkholderiaceae bacterium
ACGACGAGTCCTTTCGCATCGGTTAGCAACACTGGCATGCAATCAGCTACCAGCACAACACATGCCCAATCAACACCACTGGTGATGGCGGCATCGGCGATAGGCGTTTGGGCGTTTGGCGCGAGCGTGTCTAAGTCCACCACGTCGCAACCGTGAACTTGCCGCATCCATATCGGAGAAGCCGGTAACGCCAGGGCCGCGCGATTGCGCGCGACGACCGTAGGATCGTCGCCCACGTGATCGCCCAGATTAAGACCCCCGGCTCGGCCATTGACCAAACCGTATGGGGCCACGCTATGGCCGCCCTGCCGAGTCGTCATGCCCGCGAATACATGCGATGGCGCGTTCCACTCGGGAAAAAGCAAGGGGATGTTCATTCAACCAAGGACTGAACGGGCAATTGAGCTAATGCGAAAAGCGATCGCAGATCGTCGTGAATTGGACTCACGCACGATACAGGCGTTTGCGTTCGTGGATGCATGAATTCAAGCCTAGCGGCGTGCAATGCTTGCCTTGGAAACGTCGTCGCGTTTGCCGTCGCAACCGCGCGTGACGCGTATAAGACATCGCCGACAAGAGAGTGGCCGATCGATGCTAGATGCACGCGAATTTGATGCGTGCGACCTGTTTCCAAACGACAACGTAACGCGGTGACGTCGCGCTCGGCGAGCCGCCCCTCGCCCACCACCTCGACATGCGTGATCGCGGGTTTGCCGTTGTCCACCACCGCCATGCGCAGACGGTCGCGCGGATGACGACCGATGGGAGCGTTGATCGTAGTGGCCTTCGCTCGACCCCAACACATCGCGATGTATTCGCGATGGACTGTGCGCGCTTGCAGTTGACGCACCAATGCGGTTTGCGCCTCGATCGTGCGCGCGACCACCATGAGGCCCGTGGTGTCTTTATCCAATCGATGCACGATGCCCGCGCGCGGTACCTGCGCGAGTTCCGGGTAACGATGCAACAGACCGTTGAGCAACGTCCCGGTCCAATTGCCCGCGGCGGGATGCACGACGAGCCCCGCCTGTTTATCGATCACGATGCACGCGCCGTCTTCATGCACGACGTTGAGGGGAATCGGCTCGGGCAGGAAGGCGATGGTCTCCGGCGCGGGCAATGGCGCGAGCCGCATGCGCTCGTTGCCGAGCAAACGCGTTTTGGCCGTGGCGACCACGCCGTCGACCGTGATACGACCTTGCGCGATCCATTGCTGCAACTTCGCCCGCGAATAATCGCCGAACAACTCGGCGGCGACTTTATCGATGCGCGCGCCGGCGGCATTTAATGGCACGAGCGCTTCAATAGGCTCGATCGCGGTGGACGTGGCGAGTTCGTTCCAATCATCGTCGGCGATCTCGGTGGCGTGGGTGTCGTTTGAAGTCGGCGTCATGCGGCGCGTTTTTATTTACGCTGGGCGATGTGAAGGCACGGCCTATAATCCTTGCCCTGTTGTGGTTCGTTCCGATTCTTCTCGCCGAGGCGCGTTTGGCCGCCTCGCTACGCGCATGATCTTGATTTCATCCCTGGGTTCGAAGCTTGTCGCGCGTTTGTCGCGATATACCGCGTTGTTGATGATGGCGTTCGTGGTGGCCGCATGCGGCACCGTGGCGCCGACCAATCAAAAAACGGCCGAGCAATTATATGCAGAGGCACGCGAAGAATTGAGCGGTGGCGCGTGGGATGCCGCCATCAAACTCTACGAGCAAATTCAAGCGCGTTACCCGTTTGGTCGTATCGCGCAGCAGGCATTGATCGAACAAGCCTATGCGCATTACAAGGCGGGTGACAACGCGCAAGCCTTATCGGCGCTGGATCGATTCTCCAAGCAATACCCCAATCATCCGTCGAGCGACTATGTGCAGTATTTGCGCGGTCTCGTGCATTTCAACGACAACCTCGGCGTGTTTGCCTATTACTCTGGCCAAGACCCTACCGAGCGCGATCCCAAAGCCTTGCGTGAATCGTTCGACGCGTTCAAGGAGTTGATCGCGCGTTATCCGGAGTCCAAATACGCCGATGACGCGCGGGCGCGTTTGAGCTGGCTACATAACGCGATGGCCAAGCACGAGGTGCATGTGGCGCGGTATTACTACCGACGCGGCGCGTACTTAGCCGCCGCAAACCGCGCGCAAGACGCGGTCCGAGACTTTCAGGGCGCCGCCGTGCTTGAGGATGCGTTGTTCATCATGGTCTCGGCCTACGACAAGCTCGGCTACAAAGACTTAAGCGAGGACGCGCGTCGCGTATTAATTGCCAACTACCCCAACAGCGCATACATCAACGGCAAGAAACGGCTCGATAACGAACGGCCTTGGTGGAAGTTGTTTTAAGTTTCGGCCGTGCTGGTCGCGCCGATGGCCTCGCTTAAAAAACGGGCCGCGGTGTCGTCGTCTCTTGTGCG
>DASTRU010000195.1:0-7322 GCA_035761045.1 Burkholderiaceae bacterium
ATACGCGGCGCGCGCGGCGTTTGGCGTCGCCGTCTCGCGCTTGCGCAAGTTGCTCGGCTGTGCCGAAGCCTTGGTGGTCGGCGAGGGCCGCTGCGCGCTCGCCCATGAATGGGTCGGCACCGATACCGCCGCGTTCGAGCATGCCGTGCGCGAGGCCCGCGCACCGCGCGGCACGACGGCCAGCGACGGCGAAACCCTGCGCGTCGCCGAACGATTGCTGGCGCTGTACCGCACCGACTTCCTGGCCGGCGAAAGCGAGGCGCCCTGGGCGATCGAAGCGCGCGTGCGGTATCGCGGCATGTTCGTGCAGGCCGTCGAGCATGTGCTGACCGCCGGATTGCTGGCCCGCGACTTGTCGGCGGTGATCGCGCTTGGCGAACGCGCGATCGAAATCGAGCCATTGGCCGAGCATGTGTATCAGTTGCTCATCAACGCCTATTTGCACAGCGGCCGCGCGGCCGATGCGAAGCGCGTGTTTCGGCGCTGCGAACAAATGCTGTCGGTCATGCTGGGCATGCCGCCCTCGGCCGAGCTGCGCGCGCTGGTCGCGAAGGCGTGACGCGCGCGCGATATCGGCGGGCTGGTCGGCGAAAACGAGGCGGGTGGCGGGCATGACGGGGCGCGGGCGGGATATACGAGGGTCACGACGCTGGTTCGACCCGCACGGGTTGCAAGGCATGCACGAGGTCGAGCGTATGGCGCGCCGCCTGCTCGTAATACGCGGCAGCGAGCTTCAAGCCGCGCTCCAATCCCAGCGAAATAACGTGATCGGCAAGCTCTAGCGGTCGCGCCATGGCCGTGAAGCGCGGCGCAAGCTCCCACGCGTTATCGGGCAATCTGGCGATAACCTCGTGCGCCATCGCGCCGAGCAATCCACTTGCGAACTCCTCGGACGGTAAAAGCGCGGGTTCGTAACGCGCCAACGCATCGACTTCGTGAATACCGGCGAGCGCGCTGGCGGCCGGTAAATCAACGAGCGCGTCGCGCACCAAATCAAACCCAGTGCCGCGACCGCGCACCGCGTCGAGCGCGGCGCCCACCTTGTGGCCGAGATCCACGCATTGCGCCCATTGCGGCGTGGCGTGAGCATCGACGAGCTCTTCGAGCAGCGGCGTCTTGAATCGCTGCACGAGGATGTCGACGAACCACCGGCAATGCCGCACTTGTCCCAGCCAGCCCGCGATGTTTTCGTAATACCGCGTGACATCGCGCAAGGCCTCGGTTGGATAGCCCAGGCGATCGTACAAACCACGATGCGGCGGATCGGCCCCCATGCCGTTGAGATTGACGTTGATGAAGTGATGCCACGTGGAGTCGCACACGATGCGACCCACGCCCACGCGATGGCCGTCGTAGGCGGAGATCAGGCCGATGCAACGCGGCCGTGTTGGGCCTTGATCAACATGTCGAGCGCTGCTCAACGCCGTGGCGACAATCTCCGGCGACAAGCGCACCCTGGAGAACGGCAACATCGGAAACTCGTTGGGATCCACGCCGTTGACCAACGCGTACGCATCGCCCAACGCGATGCCGCTTAGGCATTCGACATCGCGCGGCGGGCGCGGCAAGACGCTGATCGCGCCGAACGACGCGCCACTTCGCGCGCCTTGGCGCATGAGCGGATGCACGATCCAGCAGCGCGGCGCTTGCGACGACACATGCGCGAAAACGCGGCGCGGCGCGATGTCGCATCCGTCGTAAAGCATCGGCACGTTGTCGTAGCGCGGACGACCTGGGCTCGGTGGACCAAACCATGCGCGCATCTTGCGTACGCGTGGCAAGCGCGCCGAAAGGCCACTGCCCAAATGCTCGTGATCGCCGGTCGCGAAGACACCGCCGCGCGCTTGCATGAACCGCGCGATCACACGAACTTCATCGTCGGCGATGGGCACGGTGCCGCTACCAAATAACCATATCTGATCGAAGTGACGATCGTCGCCATGCATGAGCGCCTCGGGGCGATTGGCGTCGATGAAGCGGAAATCGCGCAAGAAGGCGAAGCGCGTCTTGATCGCGACGCTCGCCTTGCGTTCGTTGTCGTCGCGATGCGCGATCGTTACGATGGGATGCAGACCAAATGGATCGCTCGTGGCCAAGGTGCCGAGCAATTCGGTGAGGCCCAATCCGTTGGATTCGTTGAAATCGAGCGCTCCATCGGCGACGACCAAAATACGCTGCCGACACGCACGCCACGGCGCGAGCGCCTGCTCGAGCCATGGCGGTTGAATACGTTCGGCGCCAAACGCGCCCGATGGGGCATGCATGCGAATCTCCCAAACACGCTGTTCCGCGCGAAGGTGGAACAGGCTAGGTCAATACCCTAGTGCGAGGCCGCTAACCGTTCACTAACCGATTCCGACACGAAAGCGGTTTCGCGCGAGTCGTTAAGCTGTTGGCTTTGCCACGGTGCGTTCGCGCGCGTTCAACCTGTCGTTCACTTATGCATGTCGTCAACGATCGTCGTTATGTTTGCTGGGGCTTGTTCCATGACTGGGACGACGCGCGCGCGGATTTCCGGCGTCGCGCGGTGCTTGAAATCCATGCGATGGATCGTCCCGCCACCACGCCTCAACCCATGAGCGCGTTAAGCACCCGGCCCGACGCCGTCGTGGTGATGATGAATCCCGGTTCATCCGCGCCACGCCCCGGATTCGAAGGGCGCGAGTGGACGAACCAGCTCGTGCCGGCCAAGCCCGACGCGGTTCAGTACCAAGTCATGCGCTTGATGGGCCTTGCGCGCTGGACGCACGTGCGGGTCGTGAACCTCGCCGATATTCGCGCGGCCAAAAGCGCCGATCTGTATGCGTTAATTGAATCGGGCGCGAGCGAGCACGACCTGGGCGCGATCTTCGCGAACGCGAATGCGGCCGTGACGCCCGACGTCGCGCGTGCCGAGCACGTGGTGTGCGCCTGGGGATTGGACCGTCGGCTCGCCCCCTTGGCACGGCAAGCGCAAGCATGGATCGACGCGAGCGGCGCCACCACGATGGGTTGGCGCGCCGATGCCGACTTTCCCGCGTGGCGCTATCCGAAGCCGGTTGGCAATTGGAATTTAGCGGTGGAATGGCTTGAACGCGTGAGCGGTCAACTGACATCGGCCTAGCGCTACATTGCCTTTGCGCCAACGCTTATCGACTTGAACAAAAACCTAGGAATTTCGCGCATGAATACGCCTCGCGATTCGTATCACGACGACAGTTCGCCCACGGCCGCGTCGAGCAATGCGCTGGACGCGCTGCGCATTGACCGCTCGGCCGCGCCGAGGTCCGGGCGCAAACCTCGGCGTCGCGCGTTGTGGGTCGCGCTTGCGATTGGCGTTGTCGTCGTTGGAGCGGGTGTGTCGCGCTTGATCGTTCAACGCGCCACGCCGGTGGAAATCGCCACCATCGCGACCGTGGTGCCCACGCAAGCATTGACGACCTTGAACGCCACCGGCCGCGTGGTGGCGCAACGGCGCGCCGCGGTGTCGAGCAAGGGCAGCGGTCGACTTGAAGTGCTCAACGTGCAAGAAGGTCAAGCGGTCAAGGAAGGCGAAGTGCTCGCGCGCTTGGAAAACAAGGACGTGGCCGCGCAGCGCGATCAAGCGGCCGCTGGCGTGCGCCAAGCCCGCGCGAATTTGGAGCAAGGCGTCGCCGAACTCAACGACGCGCAAGCCAATCTCGAACGCCAGCAAGATTTGGCGCGGCAAGGCTTCGTGTCGGCGAGCGCGGTCGATACCGCCCTGGCGCGCGCGGCCAAGGCACGCGCATCGATCGCGAGTTACCGCGCCGCCATTGGCGTGGCCGAGGCGAATTTGCGCGTCGCCGAAGTCGCGTTCGAGCAAACCTTGATCCGCGCGCCGTTCGACGGCGTGGTGCTGACCAAGAACGCGAATGTCGGCGACATTCTCACGCCCTTCTCGGCGGCGGCCGGCACGACGGGTGCCGTCGTCACCATGGCCGACATGCGGACCTTGGAAGTGGAGGCCGATGTCTCGGAATCGAGCATTTCGAAAATCAGCGCCGAGCAACCGGCCGAGATTCAGCTCGACGCGTATCCCGCCTTGCGTCTGCTTGGCAAGGTCAATCGCATCGTGCCGACGGTGGATCGCAGCAAGGCCACCTTGCTCGTCAAGGTCGCGTTCGTGGAGAAAGACCCGCGCGTGCTGCCCGACATGAGCGCGAAGATCGCGTTTTTGTCGCGCGTGCCCACGCCCGAGGAACGCCAGCCCGTCATCGCCGTGCGTCCGCAAGCCGTCGTTCAGCGCGAGGGCCGCAACGTGGTGCTGGCGGTCGGTCAAGACGACCGAGTCACGATCAAGCCGGTGACGATGAGCGAGCGTATCGGCGATTTAGTTCGCGTGGACGGCGTGGCCACTGGCGAGCGCGTGGTCATCGCGCCGCCCGCCACCCTGCGCGATGGCGCGCGGGTCGTCGCGCAAGCGAAGTGACGCATCACGCCATGGCCGAACCGCTCATCGATATTCGCGGCGTCTCGAAAAGCTACCGGCGCGGGCATCAAACCGTTCCGGTGCTCGCGGGCGTCGATCTCGCCATTCAAGCCGGGGATTTCGTCGCGCTCATGGGCCCTTCGGGCTCGGGCAAAAGCACGTTGCTCAATCTCATCGCGGGTATCGATAAACCCGACCACGGCGAGTTGCGCGTCGCTGGCGTGGACATCGCCTCGCTGTCGGAAACCGAACTCGCCGATTGGCGCGCGGCCAATATCGGATTCATTTTTCAGTTCTACAACCTGATGCCGGTGCTGACCGCGTTCGAAAACGTCGAGCTGCCGTTGATGCTGACCAAACTTTCGCGCGCCGAACGGCGGGCGCGGGTGGAGCTTGCCTTATCGCTCGTGGGACTGAGCGACCGCGTCAAGCATTACCCCAACGAATTGTCGGGCGGGCAGCAACAACGCGTCGCCATCGCGCGCGCCATCGTCACCGACCCGGCCGTATTAATTTGCGACGAGCCCACCGGCGACCTCGATCGCACCTCGGCGGTGGAAGTGCTGGCGCTGCTCAAGCGACTCAATAGCGAGCTTGGCAAAACGATCGTGATGGTCACGCACGACCCGCGTGCTGGCGACGCCGCGCGCCGCGTGACGTATCTCGACAAGGGCCAGTTGTCGGCGACCTCGCCATTCGCGCATTAGGCCGTCCGATGTTTTTCGCCAAGCTGATTCTTCGCAATGTGTTTCGCGCCAAGTTGCGCAGTGGCTTGACCATCGTCGGCTTGGTCGTCGCGATCCTCGCGTTTGGCTTATTGCAAACCGTGGTGCGCGCTTGGTATGCGGGTTCGGATGCCTCGTCGGCCGCGCGGCTCATTACCCGCAATTCAATTTCGCTGACATTTTCCATGCCGCTGTATTACCGCGAGAAGATCCGCGCGGTGCCGGGCGTGAAGGCGGTGGCCGTAACCAATTGGTTTGGCGGCATTTGGAAGGAGCCGAAAAACTTTTTCGCGCAATTCGCCATCGATGCGCCCGCGTATTTCGGCATGTATCCCGAGTTCGTGTTCAAGCCCGACGAATACACGGCGTTCATGCGCGACCGGCGCGGCGCGGCGGTTGGCCGGCAGCTCGCGGATTTGTATGGCTTCAAGGTCGGCGACGTGGTGCCGCTTAAAGGCACGATTTATCCAGGCACCTGGGAATTCACGGTTCGCGCGATCTACGACGGCCGCGACGACGCGACCATCACGCGGCAGTTCTACTTTCATTACGACTATCTCAACGAGGAAATGAAAAAGGGCGCGGCGCGACGCGCCGATTTGGCCGGCGTCTTCGTCGTCGCGATCGACAATCCCAATGCCTCGGCGGACATCGCGCGCGCGATCGACGCCGAATTCAAAAACTCGCTCGCCGAGACGCTCACCGAGACCGAAAAAGCGTTTCAGCTTTCGTTCGTCGCGATGGTGGAAACCATCGTGCAAGTCATTCAAGCGGTGAGCTACATCGTCATCGCGATCATCATGGCGGTGACCGCCAACACGATGGCGATGACCGCCCGCGAACGCATCGCCGAATACGCGACGCTCAAGGCGTTGGGCTTCAAGCCGGCCACCATCGCCGGCGTCATCCTCGGCGAAGCGTTGGCGATCGCGGGTATCGGCGCGCTTATCGGCATCGCGCTCACGCCGCCGGTCGCCGCGGCGTTCCATGCGGCGACGATCACCGTCTTCGCCAAATTCCCGCTCGTGCCGCAAACCTTCGCGTTGCAGGCGTTGAGCGCGTTGGTGGTCGGCTTAGTGGCCGGATTGGTGCCTGCTTGGCGGTCGGCGCGCGTGCGCATCGTCGATGGATTACGGCACGTGGGCTAGCGGCCGACGCTTTACGGTGACAACGCCAAACGCCTTGTCGCCAACGGCCGACATGACCCCGCTTCGTAGGCGGTGCGAGCACTAACAATCCACCTAAACCATTGACGACATACGCTTTTTTGCGGCGACGTCAGCATGGGTTTGATAGGGATCGTGCTAGGTCGAGCCCGAGCGGTTTAGCGGACCGTCGCCGTTCGGCGACAGTTGCTCGTCATACCTAGGAGTTTCCCGAGGATCGGTTGGATATTTTCCCCGGGAAATCATGTAGTTAAACCAGCTGGCAGGTTAATTGCTTTGCCCGCTCCGCATGTTGCAGTGCGCGTTGAATGAATTCGAACCACCGCCGCGCCTGCCTTGTCTTCGGCCTTCCATCGCGGCGCTCGCGCCGGCTCGGCCCCTATCTCCCAAGTCTTTTGGACGTTGACCCACCGTATGACGCCACACCGCCCGCCGCAGTTGGACGCTCGCCACGATGCCCTCGAAGGCGCGCCCGCTTCGTCCACTTCCACTGCTAGGTCCACGTTTAGCGCCACCCCTCGCATGCATCGTGGCCATATGGCACCGATGCCCTGGCGCGGCTTGAAACGCGATACGCCGGCCCTGCGCGACGGTGCCCGCGGTCACGCGCGGGAACCGCAAGGCGTTTGGAGCCGGCGGTACGCTTTTGCCGCATTAGTGCTCGGGCAAACCGGCGTCGCCACGTATTGGCTGACCGATACCTTGCCGCAACACCACACGCCCGCGATCGAAACCG
Source organism: Burkholderiaceae bacterium (assembly GCA_035761045.1). Lineage (GTDB taxonomy): Bacteria > Pseudomonadota > Gammaproteobacteria > Burkholderiales > Burkholderiaceae_E > DASTRU01. The sequence continues at coordinate 7,057 of DASTRU010000195.1, forward strand.
TCATCGTCGCGTTGTTCGCTTTGCTGTTCGCCTGGGTGTCGGCGGGTTTTTGGACCGGCGTGGCGGGCTTTTGGACGCTGTTGCGTGGTCGCGATCCGTTTTCGATCTCGCGCTCGATCTCCAAGGACGCCGCCGGCAATGCGCCGATCGATCCGAACGCGCGCACCGCGATCATCATGCCGATCTGCAACGAAGACGTGGGCGCGGTGTTCGCCAACATCCGCGCGACTTGGGAGTCGGTCGAACGCGCGGGCGCTCGCGAGCAT
>DASTRU010000196.1:0-5392 GCA_035761045.1 Burkholderiaceae bacterium
CGACCTAAACCGCCGTTCACGTTGCCACGCCCAATACTGGCTCTGACCGTGGACGAAGCGCGACATCATCATGGCCACTTCGTGTTCAATCGAAGCGTCTGCGGCGGCCCAAATGGATGGGTAGCGGTCGTGATCAGCGCGGCTACCGAGGCGATGAACCTGCCGCGCGAAGTATTGGTGCGAGGATGCGCGAATCAATTGGGCGAGATCTTGGGTAACCGGTGTGAGGTCGAGGATTCACGCGTCATCATTGAAAAACGCGCGACGTTCGCATGCGTACCGGGCCTTAAGCGCCCAAAGGCGATTACTCCAATGCCTAACTTATTGTTGGCCGGCGATTACACCGAGGGCGAATATCCGGCCGTGCTTGAGCAAGCGGTGCTTAGTGGAGAGCGCGCCGCGCGACTGATCGACTAAATCACGCGCATGCGCGCCTTAGTGTTCGTGCCGGTGATCGTGGTGATCATGACCGTGATGATGGTGATCGTGGCCGCAACCTTCGTGATGCACATGCTCATGTTCGACGACCGGCAGCGGTTCCGGCGTGAATGGCGCTTGAACGTCCTCGATATGCAAGGCGCGCAATTCGAGCATCGCGCGTTGGGCTTCGTTGGGTAGCATGTCAAAGCTCGACTCGCCCACGCTTACGCGGATGTGTTGATGCCCAAGCACATGAGCCGCCGCTATTAACGAATTGATGGGTCCACAGACGCGCCAGATCATTTCGGGCGCCGCGTTCACGATCCAAAAGCCACCACGATCATCCAGTAAGACATCACCAACTTCGATCGGACGATGACCGCTAAGCGAGTGATGCAAGTGCGCATCACCCGCTTCGAGATGCGGCGGCAAGGCTTCGCGCTGCGCGCTGGTTAGTTCAAGCGTGCGCGCACGACGCAGCAAAATCTGCGCGGGTCGCGCGTGCGGTTCGAGCAATCGGGTCAACGTGGTCGACACTTTTCAAACTCCTAGAACGGTTAACTAATGCGCCGCGCGTTCAAGCGCGTCGGTCAAGCGATCCACGGCATGCACCGTCAATCCTTCGATGCGCCCTTTCGGCGCGTTCGCTTTGGGAATTACCGCGGTGGAAAAACCAAGCTTCGCGGCTTCGCGCAGGCGTTCCTGCCCACGCGGCGCCGGACGTATCTCGCCGGCTAAACCCACTTCGCCAAACACAACCAGTCCGCGCGGCAGCGGTTTATTGCGCAAGGAGGAATGAATGGCGCACAACACCGCAAGATCGGCGGCCGGCTCGCCAATCTTCACGCCACCCACCGCGTTAACGAATACGTCTTGATCGAACGCCGCGATGCCTGCATGCCGATGCAACACCGCGAGCAGCATCGCCAAACGTTGCGGTTCCACGCCCACTGATAACCGCCTAGGAGTGGGGACATGCGCGGTATCGACCAATGCTTGAATTTCCACCAACAACGGCCGCGTGCCTTCTTGCGTCACGAGCACGGCCGACCCTGGCACCGGTTGCTCGTGTTGCGATAGAAAAAGAGCCGACGGATTCGACACGCCCTTTAACCCTTTGTCCGTCATCGCGAACACGCCTAATTCGTTCACCGCGCCATAACGGTTCTTAAACGCGCGGATCAATCGAAAACTCGAATGCGTATCGCCTTCGAAGTACAACACGGTATCGACGATGTGTTCGAGCACGCGCGGTCCCGCCAGCGCTCCTTCTTTCGTCACATGGCCGACTAATACGGTCGCGATACCCGCGCCTTTCGCCATGCGCGTAAGTTGCGCCGCGCACTCGCGTACTTGGGTGACCGAACCCGGGGCGGACGTGAGCGCCTCGCTAAACAGCGTTTGGATGGAATCGATGACCACGATCTCTGGGTGTTCGGCGGCGACCGCGGCTTCGATTTTTTCAAGTTGAATTTCGGTCAATAAACGCACGCTTGAGGCATCGACACCAAGCCTGCGGGCACGCAATGCGACTTGCGCCCCGCTCTCCTCGCCGCTGACGTACAACACGCGCCGACCGGTCTGCGCGAGATACGCAAGTGTTTGCAGCAACAGCGTTGATTTACCAATGCCAGGATCGCCACCAATCAACACCACGCCGCCCGGCACCATGCCGCCACCCAGCACGCGGTCGAATTCATCGCTTCCACTGGGAATACGTGGCAGATCGACGGCATCGATCTCCGACAGCGCGCGCACGGGTGCAGAGCCGACCAACCCAGCTTGTGGACGTTGCGCGTAACGATGCGCGGGCGCGTCGTCCAACGTTGTTTCGGTCAACGAGTTCCACGCGCCGCAATGCGGACAACGGCCCGCCCATTTCGATGTCGTGCCGCCGCACTCGTTGCAAACAAATTGCGTTTTAGGTTTAGCCATCAAATACCGTCGTCGACGTTGACCGGCACGCGAGGTGCCAAGGCGCACATGAGTTCGTAGGCGATCGTCTTCGCGGCGTGAGCGACTTCGTCGATGGGCACGTGGTCGCCCCACAATTCCACCGGCGAGCCCACGCGCGCATGCGGCGCAGCCTCGAGATCGACGGTGATCATGTCCATCGACACGCGCCCCGCGATCGGACAGCGCACGCCATCCACCCACACGGGCGTACCACTGGGCGCATGACGCGGATAACCATCCGCATACCCGCATGCCACGATGCCGATACGCGTTGCTCGTTCAGCGGTGAACGTGGAGCCATAACCCACCGTCTCGCCCGGTTGCACGGGTTGAATGCCAATCAATTGCGAGCGCAACACCATGGAAGGACGCAGATCAAGCGACGCCGCGCTGCGTTCAGTAAACGGCGATGATCCATACAACATGATGCCCGCGCGCACCCAGTCGCTACGCGCGCCCGCGTAGCGCAACGTCGCGGCGGAATTGGCGAGCGAGACGACGCCTTCCATGCCGCGAGTCGCGCGTTTGAATTCCTGGCATGCGGCATCGATTCCCCGCTCGCTATCGGCATCGGCGAAGTGCGTCGCATAGGCGATGCGGCCGATGTGCGGCAATGCACGCAGGCGCGTCACGGCGTCGATAAACGCATCGCCTTTAAACCCAAGCCGATTCATGCCCGAATTTAGTTTTACGTACACGTCGAGTGGGCCGGACACGCGCGTGGATTCGAGCATGTCGATTTGCTCGCTCGTATGGACCATCGCGGTGAGATCCAACCGATCGACGATTTCAATATCGCGCGGCTCGAACCAACCTTCAAGCAACAGTACCGGACGCGTCCAACCCGCGGCCCTCGCGCGCGCGGCTTCGTCCAAATCAAGCAAGGCGAGTCCGTCCGCCTCGGCCAAGCCGCTCAGCACACGTTCGATGCCGTGACCATAAGCATTGGCTTTAACGACGGCCCACACGCGCGCGGCATCGATGCGGCGACGCGCGACTTCGAGGTTATGCGCGACGGCACGCGGGCGAATCAAGGCGCGAATGGGACGAGGCATGGGCGATCAATCATGCAAGCGAAGATGAACTGCGTGTGACCAAGACGGTCCGAACTCATTCTAACGAAGCGATTCTCGTCATTAAGTTCACGCGATGCCCGCAATGTCTCATGGTATAAAGCGCCGGCCCGCAGTTCGTTTAGCGCGCGGGCACGTCTTGCACATCATCGCCCGTGTTCACGAAAAAAGCGCTGGGCACCGTCGAGAACAGGCTCTTAGCAGTTCCGCATGAAGCCCGGTTTTTACATCATCATGGCGGCGCAGTTTTTCAGCTCGCTCGCCGACAACGCCCTGCTCATCGCGGCCATCGCGCTATTGCGGGAGCTGGCCGCGCCTGACTGGATGGCGCCGCTGCTCAAATTGTTCTTCGTCATCAGCTATGTCGCACTCGCCGCATTCGTCGGCGCGTTCGCGGACTCCACGCCGAAAGGCCGCGTGATGCTGATCACCAACAGCATCAAGATTGTTGGGTGCGCGATGATGTTCTTTGGCGTGCATCCCTTGCTTGCGTACGCGGTGGTGGGGTTGGGCGCGGCGGCGTACTCACCGGCCAAGTACGGCATCCTCACCGAATTGTTGCCGCCGCAAAAACTCGTCGCCGCCAACGGCTGGATCGAAGGCACGACGGTGAGTTCGATCATTCTTGGCGTGATGCTTGGCGGGACCTTGATCTCCGCCAAGGTGTCGGGCGCGCTCTTGTCGGTGGACGTGCCCTTAGTGGACACCGGTGTCGATACGCCCGCTGAATCGGCCATCCTCATCATCGCGGTGCTGTACGTCATCGCCGCGTTGTTCAATTTGTACATCCCCGACACCGGCGCTCGCTATCCACGTCAGGAACGCAACCCGTTAAAGCTTTTTAAAGAGTTCGCCCACTGCTGCAAGGTGTTGTGGACGGATAAACTCGGTCAAATCTCGCTGGCGGTCACCACGCTTTTTTGGGCAGCGGGCGCCACCTTGCAATTCATCGTATTGAAATGGGCCGAACAAGCCTTGGGCTTGGGCCTATCGCAAGGCGCGATGTTGCAAGCCGTCGTCGCGCTAGGGATTGCCATCGGTGCCGTATGCGCCGCCGCGCGAGTGCCGCTGCGTCAATCGCTTCGCGTGTTGCCGCTTGGCGTGGCGATGGGCTTGGTCGTGCTGGTGTTGGCGGTATATGACCGTTCGCTCGTGCCATGGGTCGTGCACATCGGCGGCATGAAGGTGATGATTTATCTCGTCGTCGCGGGCCTGTTGCTCGTCCTCGTCGGCGCGCTGGCCGGATATTTCGTGGTGCCGATGAATGCGCTGCTACAGCATCGCGGACATGTACTCATGAGCGCGGGCCACTCCATCGCCGTACAAAACTTCAACGAAAACCTCGGCATTCTCTTGATGCTGTTTTTGTACTCGGTGCTGGTGCGATTCAATCTTCCAGTGTCGATCGTCATCACGCTGTTTGGTTTGTTCGTGGCGATCTCGATGTTTTTCGTGATTCGCTGGCACCGTGAAAATCAGCGGAAGTTCGATTCCGTCGCCTTGATTCCCGACGGTACTCAGTCGCACTAAAACCTAGGCGGCCGCCTCCGCGCGGTAGGTATCAAGAGCGAAGTTCCAATCCACCCATGCCTTCGCTTTATCGGGGAGATTGCGAAGCAAGTACGCGGGGTGATACGTCACCACCACCGGAACCTCGCGTCGCGCGACCTCGACCTTATGCACCTGGCCGCGCAACCGCGCGATGCTTGCATCGGTTGCCAACAACGATTGAGCCGCGAATCGACCCAGCACGACGATGATGCGCGGGTTCACAAGCTCGATCTGCCGTTTAAGAAATGGGTCGCACGCGTGGACTTCGCCTGGCTGTGGATCACGGTTGCCAGGCGGTCGGCATTTCAAGACATTGGCGATGAACACTTGTTCGTCTCGGCTTAAACCCAGCGCTTTGAGCATGTTGTCGAGCAAACGGCCCGCTTGACCAA
>DASTRU010000197.1:0-5160 GCA_035761045.1 Burkholderiaceae bacterium
CTCAACCGGTTTCGCGGCGACGCAAGCTTGCTCGCGCCCGGGCCCGAGCAATTACGCGCGATGACCGGCGTTTCCACCCTGGCCGTCGTGCCGATGGTGCGTGGCCACGGTCTGCCCGAGGAAGACGGCGTGCCCGACCCCACGCCCACGCCGTTGGCCGCGTTCGCGCAAAACTTGAAGTACTCGGCGAACGCATTCGCCGATTTGCGCGGGCCGGGTCAAGTCGTCGTGCTCGCCACGCCGCATGCAAGCAATCTCGATGAATTCGAGCCGTTGCGCGCGGCCGGCGTGCCATGCACGTTTAGCGCCGACGCGAACGCACTCGTCAAGGCTCGTTTATTGATCCTGCCCGGCAGCAAGAACACGCGCGCCGATCTTGAATGGCTGCGCGCCCAGCAGCTGGACCGCATGATTTACGCCCACGTCAACGCGAACAAACCGCTGCTTGCGATTTGCGGCGGATTGCAATTGACGGGCGAGTGGATCAAGGACGAGCAAGGCGTCGAAGGCGGCACCATCGGCGGCGACGCCGGGCTCGGCTTGCTGCCGTTGGTCACGGTGTTCGAGCGCGACAAGCATTTATCGCGCACGCACGCGCGGTTCGAAAAACTCGCCGCGCCCTGGGATGTATGGTCGGACCAACGCGCCCACGGCTACGAAATCCGCCACGGACGCACCGCCGCCTTGGGCCAAGCGCGCCCGGCGCTCACCAACGTGCAGCCGGTGGAGGATGACGCGACGCTCGGGTGGCAAAGCGGCCCGGTGCTCGCGGTGTATCTGCACGGTCTGTTCGAAAACCCGAACCTCATTCGCACCATGCTCGGACTCGAACCGCCGGGCTTGGACGATGTGTTCGAACGTTTGGCCGATACGCTCGATGCCTCGTTCGAACCCGGCACCTTGGAACGCTTGGTGAACGACCGCCGCTCGCGGCCGCGTTGATCGGCTTAATTCGTCCGCGCGAGCAATTGCCCGAACCGCACCGGGTCGATGTTGCCGCCGCTCAAGATCACGCCCACGCGTTGTCCGTCGATCGGCGCCGCGCGATGCAAGGCCGCCGCCGCGCCGAGGCATCCGGTGGGCTCCACCACAAGCTTCATGCGCTCGACGATGAAGCGCATCGTCGCGATCAATTGTTCGTCGGTCACCGTCACGATGCGGTCGACCAAGCGTTGCATGACTTCGAACGTGAGCACGCCGATCTGTTGCGTTTGCGCGCCGTCGGCGATGGTTTGCGGGACATCGATCTTCACGCGCGCGCCGCTTTCCAACGACTGACGCGCATCGTCGCCGGCGGCCGGTTCCACGCCGATCACCCGGCATCGCGGCGAAAGCGTTTGAGCGGCGATCGCGCTGCCCGCGATCATGCCGCCGCCACCCACGCAAACGAACAGCACGTCCAGCGGCCCGACCTCGCGCAACAGTTCGAGCGCGGCCGTGCCTTGGCCGGCCATGACGTGGGGATGGTCGTACGGTGGGATCAGCGTCATGCCGCGCTCGCGCGCGATACGTTGGCCGATCGCCTCGCGGTCCTCGCGATACCGGTCGTACAACACGACCTCGGCACCGTATTCGCGCGTGGCTTGAATCTTGACCGCGGGCGCGTCCTTCGGCATCACGATGACGGCGGGCATGCCCAGCAGCTTGGCCGACAGCGCGGTGGCCTGCGCATGGTTGCCCGAGGAGAACGCGATCACGCCCGTGGCGCGTTGTGCGTCGGTGAATTGCGCGAGCGCGTTGTAGGCGCCGCGAAATTTAAACGCGCCCATGCGTTGCAGGTTCTCGCATTTGAAGAACACCTGCGCGCCCGCGCGTTCGTTGAAGGCGCGCGACGTGACCACGGGCGTGCGGTGCGCGACACCGTCAAGCCGGGCTTGCGCGGCCTCAAGATCGGCGAATGAAACGGGCAGGGACGTACGAGGCAGATCGGCGGCGTTCATGGCGGGGCACACGGCAAAAGGGCGGCGAAAACTCGGTCGCGCATGGTAATGCTTTCGTCGACCCTCATTCGCGGCTCGCTTACTCCATCACGCCCGCGCGCTTAATGGAGGCGCCAATCGCGTTCGCCAGATCGTCCATCGCGCCGTTGGCGCGATCGCTCGCCGGAGCGATGGCCTTGCCGGTCCAAATCAATTGGCCGGTGGACGCATCGGTGAGCTGACTGCTCGCGGTGTATCCGGTGCTCGTATGCGCGCCGCCCACGGGCACGCTCACGCCGCCGCCGATGCCCACGCCACCACCGCCGCCGCCGATGTTGAATCCACCCAAGCCGATGCCGATCGACGGCCCGTGCCGCACCACCGGCGCGGTGGGCGCGACGGTGGTGCGCAGCACCGCTTGCGCGAGCGCGCCACGCGCGACGACGCGGTCTTCCCCAACCACGGGCGTGGTCGCGATCACGGGCACCGCGCCCAATCCCTTTAATCGCGCCGCGAGTTCGTCTTGGCAAATCCGCTGCAACGCTTGCTCCGGCGCTTCGCACGCCACCAGTACACGCGCGTTACGCAACGACCGTCCGGCGAAATTCGGGTCGGTCCATTCGGCGTCCATGCGGGTACTGGCGCACCCAGCCAGGCCAACGACCGTGGCCGCCACGCCTAATGCGCCAAAAAGTTTTTCGTGTCGCTTCATCGCTATCTCCTAAATATTCGCAACTCCGCACGCGCGAGACCACGCTTTGTTCAGCTTGCGCACGTACCATGGGACCTGACGATTTCGTTGAACTTAAAACGGTATGTCCGATCGCTACCCGATATGAATTCCATCCGGTTTAACCACATCTCGGCCTTCGTTTTATTTGCCACCGTCGTGCTCGTTATCGGGAGTTTCTGGGCCGAGCACAACGTTGGGCCTAATTTGTTGCCCCACGGGTTTTGCTTTACCTGGATTCCGACCCTGCTGTGGCTGCACGTCGTGAGCGATGCCTTGATCGGGCTCGCCTACATCTCCATTCCGCTGACCTTGCTGTACTTCGTGCGTCGGCGCGCCGACCTGCCGTTTCATTGGATGTTCTTGTTGTTCGCATTGTTCATCGTGAGTTGCGGCTTTACGCACTGGATGGCGATTTGGACGATTTGGAATCCCGACTATTGGCTGGACGGCGCGCTCAAGGCCGTCACCGCGTCGGCGTCGATCCTGACCGCGGCAGCCTTGGTGTACCTCGTGCCACGCGCGTTGGCGATACCCACGGTGCGGCAGTTGCAAGAAGCCAAGGAGGCGCTCGAAACCCAAGTGCGCGTGCGCGAAACCGTCGAGGCCGAATTGCGTGAAGCGCGCGACGCGCTCGAACGCCGCGTGGAAGAACGCACGCGCGAATTATCGGAAGCGAAGGTCGCCGCCGAGCGCGCGCGGGCGGAAGCCGAAACGGCCAACCAGATGAAGGACAAGTTCCTCGCCAAGGTGTCGCATGAGTTACGCACGCCCTTGCAATCGACGATGAGCTGGGCCCAGGTCTTAAGCCGCACCAGCCACAACCCAGAAGGCATGCGGCTCGCGCTCGACCGGCTGCAGCACAACGTGAAGGCGCAAGCGCGCTTGATCGACGACTTGCTCGATATCTCGCGCATCTTAAGCGGCAAGCTTCGGCTCGATTGGGACGAGGTCGAACTCGGGCCGCTGTTGAACAAGGCGGTCGACATGGTCAAGCCCAATGCCGTCGAACGCGACGTGGAGGTTCGACTTGAAGTCGATCGGCCAGACGTGAAGTTTCGTACCGACCCCGCGCGGTTCGAGCAGGTGATTTGGAACCTCGTGAACAACGCGGTGCAATCGTCCGAGCGCGGCGGGCATGTGCGGGTGCGCGTGCATGTGGGCGGCCCACGATTGCGCATCGAGGTGAGCGATCAGGGCAAGGGCATCAGTCCGGCTGATCTGCCATTGATCTTCGAGCCGTTTCATCAAAGCCAGGGGGCGGTGAATCAGCATCGCGGCCTCGGCTTGGGATTGGCCATCTCGCGCAGCATCGTGACGCAGCTAGGCGGCAGCGTGCGCGCTGATAGCGAAGGGCTGGGGCACGGCGCGACGTTCTCCGTCGCGCTGCCAATGCTCTACGTTGGCGCCAAATCGCGCGAACACGCGGTGGCCTTGAATTCCCATCAACGAGAGCGCTTGCGCGGTCTTCGCGTGCTGTACGTGGAGGATGAGATGGACATCGCCGAGTCCACGCGCGTGTTGTTGTCCGACTTTGGCTTGGCCATGACGGTGTGTCATGAGTACCAATGCGCGATCGAGCACATCGAGCGCGGTGATTTCGACGTGTTGCTGTCGGATATCAACCTGGGCGGCCCGCATGGCGGATTGCATCTCGTGCGCGCGTTGCGCGCTTCGCCGCGCACGCAAGGCGTGCCCGCGGTGGCGGTGTCGGCGTATGGCGGAGAGGACGACCGGCGCGCAAGCGTGCAAGCCGGGTTCGCCGTTCACTTAGTCAAACCCGTGGGCCCGTCGGATATCGCGCATGCGTTGACCATGGCGCTTGAACGCGCGGCGTAAGCATCCGCCGCGTGCGCGGGCAGCACTAACCGCAGCGCGGCGGGCGCGAGGCGAATGTCCAGTGGCGTCTCAAGCCATACCGTTTCACCGTCGAGCACCGCGCGCACGCGGCGCTCGCGCAAGCGCACGCAGGTCTGCGCAGCGTCGAACGCAACGATCTCGCGCAATTGGGCGACCGTGCCCGTCGACGCGCTAAACGCCAACTTCACCAAGCGCCACGCATCGAGATCGCGCAGCGCCACCACGCCCAACCGACCGGCCGCCACCACGCGTGCTAAATCGTTCATGCCCGCGTCGTCGAACTGCTCCGGGTTGATGCCGATAAACACCAAGCTCGCCTTGCCGGACCACCGATCCTTGATCGACTCGATCGACACGCGTCGCCGCGCGTGTGGACGCAACGCCGTCGCGAGCGCTGAAAACAGCGCCACGACGCGGCCCCGGCCCCACGCGCGCGTATCGCGTTCCCGCGCATCGACCAAATGCGTGTACAGGCCAAAGCTGCAATTGTTGAGAAACAACTTGCCGTTGACGTTGCCCGCCGCCACGCGCGCCGAAACACCATGCATCAGCATGTCCGCGATCGCCTCGACATCGTCGTCTTGCGGTAACTGGTAGCGCCGCGCGATGTAGTTGAACGTGCCCAGCGGCACGACCGCAAGCGCCGCGTTC
>DASTRU010000198.1:0-2760 GCA_035761045.1 Burkholderiaceae bacterium
ATCGAGCTTGGTATAGACCTGCGTGGTGGAAATGCTCGCGTGCCCGAGCATCTCCTGCACGGCGCGCAAATCACCCGAGCTTTGCAGTACGTGGCTTGCAAAACTATGCCGCAGCACGTGCGGATGCACATTCGCGGGCATGCCTTGCAAACGCGCCCAGTGCTTCAAACGCCGCTGAACGACGGCGGGCGCCACGCGTTCGCCACGCACGCCGACGAACAAGGCCATTTCGCCCGCGCGAGCTAGTTGGGAACGCACCGCAAGCCATGCGCGTAATGCCTCGGCGGCCTTGCGCCCCACGGGCACCACGCGACGCTTACTGCCTTTACCCGTTACCGTGATTTCATCCAAGGCGTCGGATAACCAGCCAAGCGCTTGCGGAGCGGGTTGGACATCGAGCCCGACAAGTTCCGCGAGCCGCAAGCCCGACGAGTACAGCAACTCGAACATCGCGCGGTCACGCAGCGCGGCTGGATCGGCGGCGTCGAACTCGAGCAAGCGGTGCGTCGCGTCGGGCGCGAGCGCCTTGGGCAACAGCTTGGCGGCACGCGGCGCGCGCATGCCGTCCACCGGATTGGCTTGAACCTGGCCTTGTCGCGCCAACCAACGGTAGTAACCACGCCAGGCCGACAAAGCGATCGCGATGCTGCGCGGTGCTTGACCACGCGCTTGCAGCACCGCGACCGCGCGACGAATGCGCGGCGGATCAAGCGATTCCAAGGGCGTGCCGCGCGTGGCTTGCGCAAGCTCGTCGAGCGCCAATCGGTACATCGCCACGGTGCGTCCGGCCAATCGGCGTTGGGTGATCAGCGCCGCGAGGAAGGCTTCGGCCGACGCAGGCAAGGCGATGCGCTCGGCCGACTCGGTCATTTCAGTAATCGCGACAAGGCGGCGCTGGCGATCTCGCCAATTCTTGCCAGATAAGTCGTGCCCATTTCCGCATGAAAGCGATGCGCGTCGGGCGAGCCCAGCACGAGCAAGCCGAACGCCTCGGGCGCCGCGCCAACTCGCAATGGCACGAGGGCGACGGAGCCGACATGAAGGCTATCGGGCAACCATTTCACCGCTTCGAACTTGGAGTTCGGGCCGCAGTACGGCGTCATCAAACTATTCGCGAAGGTTTGCGCGTCGGCTGGCACGGCCTGCGCGTATTCCTGGTCGGCGCCCACCGCGACGTTCCACAACCGCACCGCGGCCGCCGGCACCGAAAAGATTTGGCGCAATTGCTCGACCAACAAATTAGGCAACACCGCCGTGTTGCGTTCGAGAAATAAGGCGCGCACGAGTTGCGTGGTCTTCTCGGTGATCGCGTCGTTTTCTTGGCCGAAGCGAATGAGCTCGGCGAGCTTGCGCTCGAGCTGCTTCACGCGGTCGCGCAACACTTCGAGCTGGCGCTCTTGCAGCGACACCGCGCGATTACCGTGCGGCGACACCAAGCTCGCGTTCGCCAACACGTCGGCGTGTTCATTAAAAAATTCGGGATGCGCGTCGAGATAGGCTGCGACGTCCGCGCTCGTCATGCTCATGGGAAAGTCCGTCGTCGAGGATGCGCGATTGTAGGCTCCTCGCGCGGTCTCAAACCTCGATTTCGCCCTCGAAGACGCTTACCGCCGGGCCGGTGAGCACCACGGGTGTTGCGCCGCCGCCCCAAGCGATCTCCAAACGTCCGCCGCGCGCGTCGACACGCACTGGCGAATCGAGCAGGCCTTGCGCGATCGCGCACACCACAGCCGCGCACGCGCCCGTGCCGCAGGCCAAGGTTTCGCCCGATCCACGCTCCCAAACGCGAAGTCGTATGTGATGCCGATCGACGATCTGCATGAACCCAACATTCACGCGACTTGGGAAGCGCGCGTGGTGTTCGATGAGCGGTCCGTCCTCCGCGACCCGCGCGGCATCGACGTTCTCCACCCGTTGCACCGCGTGTGGATTGCCCATGGAGGCGACCGCCACATCGACCGCGCGGTCGTTCAAGGGCAAGGTGTAAACATCCAACTCGCCCACTCGGCGCGCCGCGAGTCCTTGCGCATCGAAAGGCACATGCGCGGGCTCGAAATTCGGCACGCCCATGTCGACGCTCACGTCGCCGTCCTCTCGCATATTCAACGTGATCACGCCAGGACGAATCTCGACGCGAACGCTGCGCTTCGTGGTGAGCTGCTTATCGGTCACGTACCGCAGAAACGCGCGCGCGCCGTTGCCGCAATGCTCGACCTCGCCGCCGTCGGCGTTGATGATCCGGTAGGAAAAATCGTTCGCGGAATCGCGCGGCGCCCCGACGATCAACACTTGATCGGCGCCAATGCCAAACCGCCGGTCGGCGAGACGACGCCAAACTTCGGGCTTCAAATCGACCGGCGTGCGAGTCGCGTCGACAACGATGAAGTCGTTGCCGGCACCTTGCATCTTGGTGAATCGCAACCGCATGAACGAGACGCCGGCGCGCGAACGGTTACGCCGCCGCGAGGGCGTTGCGCATCTTCTTCAGCGCTGAATTTTCGATCTGGCGAATACGCTCGGCCGACACGCCGAATTCGGCCGCCAATTGATGCAAGGTCAAATCCTCGCCCTCGTCGGCCAACCAGCGCGCTTCCACGATGCGACGACTGCGCGCATCCAACGCATCCAACGCTTGCGCCAAGCCGTCGCTAGCCAAACGATCGCGCGCGCGCGATTCGATGATCGAGGTCGGCTCGCTATGTTCGTCGGCTAGATAAGCGATCGGCGCGAATTCTTCCTCGCCGTCATTCGTTTGGCTTT
>DASTRU010000199.1:0-6105 GCA_035761045.1 Burkholderiaceae bacterium
TGTCCTCAAGTTTGCCGCCCCCGTGTTGGCGGTTCTCGGAACCCTGGCGATCGCGCCCGCTGCTTTAGCTCATGGCAATGGTCATGGTCATCATCACGGTCATGGTCATGGTCACGGCCGTTGGCACGATCGGGATTGCGACGAGCGCGTGGTGTATCAACCCGCTCCGGTACGCCGTACGGTCGTGCGCGAGGTGTATTACACCCCGGCGCCGCGCGTGGTGTATCAACAGCCCGCGCCCGTGGTGTATCAGCCGGCGCCTGTCGTGTACCAACCGGCGCCGGTGTACCAGCCCGCGCCCGTGTATCAACCGGCTCCGGTGTATCGCCCGGCGCCCGTGTCGTATAGCCCTGCCGGGCGCGTGCTTGGCGCGGTCGCGGGTGCGGCCGTCGGCAGCCAAATCGGCAAGGGCAAGGGCAATACCGCCGCGATCGCGATTGGTACCGTGCTCGGCGCCGACATTGGCGGCCAAGCCATCCAGCCGTACTAATTAATCGCTCGCTTTAATCCAAGTCGTAAAAACGCCGCCGCGTGATCAAACGCGGCGGCGTTTTCATTTGTGCGTCGCGCCTAGAATCTCGCGCCTGCTTTCTTCGTCTCTTCTTCGTTTTTCTTCCCGCGCATGTCTTTCGTCGAACCGGCCCGCATCGAATATCGCGCCGATGGCGTACCGATGGCTCCAGCCTTCGGCGATGTCTATCACAGCGCCGCGGGTGGGTTCGATCAAGCGCGGCATGTGTTTCTCGCCGGTAATCAGTTGCCCGAACGGTGGCGCGGCCGAAGCCGGTTCGTCATCGTCGAAACGGGCTTTGGTTTGGGCACCAACTTTCTCGCGACCTGGGCGGCGTGGCGCGCCGATGCCGCGCGTTGCGATCGTTTGTTCTTCGTCTCGGTGGACCGCTATCCGCCGTCGCGCGAGGACTTGGCGCGTTCGCACGGAGCAATGTCCGCGCATGCCGATCTCGCGCAGGCTCTGGCGCGCGCTTGGCCGCCCTTGATCGCGGGCTGGCATCGCCTCGCGTTCGACGATGACCGTGTCGTGCTGTTGCTCGGGTTGGGCGATGCGCAGGCGTTGCTGTCGGGCCTCGATGTCGCGGCCGATGCGTTTTATCTCGATGGTTTCGCGCCCGCGAAGAATCCGGCGATGTGGTCGCAAGGCGTGTTCGACGCCTTGCGCGCCCTTGCCGCCGAAGGCGCGACCGCCGCGACCTGGAGCGCGGCGCGCATCGTGCGCGACGGTTTGGCCGCGGCTGGCTTCGCCGTCGAGCGCGCGGCCGGCTTCGCGCATAAGCGCGATATGACGATCGCGCGTATCGCGGGCGACGCATCCGCGCGATCGCGAACCACGATGGCGACGCCGGCGCGCATCGCCATCGTCGGCGCCGGACTCGCCGCGTGTTCGCTCGCGTATGCCTTGCGCGGTCGCGGATGCGAGGTCGCGGTGTTCGATACGCATGCCGCGCCCGCGAGCGGCACGTCGGGCAACCGCATGGGCGTGATTCAACCGCGCATGAGCCGCGCCGATACCGTGGCCTCGCGATTCACGCGCGCGGCCTTCTTGCATGCCATCGCCCGCTTGCGAGCGTTGAATGCCGAGCACGACCGCTGGGCCTCGTTGCAAGGCGTGTTGCACCTGCCCAAGACCGACGCGCAATTCGACGCTTTGCACGCTTGGGGGCAGACATGGCCCGATGACTTCGCGCGCGTGGTGTCGAACGACGAGGCCACGCATCTCGCGGGTGTGCCAGTCGCGCGCGGCGGTTGGTGGTTCGCGCACGGCGGATGGGTGGCGCCAGGGCGTTACGCACACGCCTTGTTCGACGCTTCGGGCGCGCGGTTTCAAGGCGGCGTATCGATCGCGCGCATCGAACGCGCGCCCGAAGGCGTCTGGAGGTTGATCGACGCATATGGCGTTGAGCATGCGACGGTCGATGCGGTGGTGATCGCCGCCGGCGCGCGCACGCGCGCATTGCTCGACGCGCTGCACGCCGCGCCGCTGCCGATTCGCGCGGTGCGCGGGCAACTCACGCATGTCGATGCCCACGCCTTCGCGCCGCCGCGCGTGCCAGTCACGGGCGACGGTTATGTGTTGCCGCCGTGGGATTCGCAGTGCGTGGTCGGCGCGAGTTACGAGTACGACGACGATCCCAACCCAACGCCCCGGCCCGCCGTGCATCTGGCCAACCTGGCGCGTATCGAGCGCTTGCTCGGGCAAACCGTATCGCCCGAGGCCGCGAGCGCGGGCCGCGTGGCCTGGCGCGCGGTGACGCCCGATCGATTGCCGGTGGTCGGCCCGGTGCCGTCGGCCGCGTCGCCGCACGACGCGATCGACGGCGTGTATGTGTTCTCGGGCTTGGCTTCGCGCGGCATCACCTGGTGCGGATTGAGCGCCGAGGTGTTGGTCGCGCGGTTAATGGGCGATCCATGCCCGGTCGAGCGCGAGCTCGCCGAGGCGATCGTCCCAAAACGATTTTGAGAAAAAACAATTTGAATGGGAGAAATCGCGCATGGCCCGGTCGCCGCAACAATGGCTCGCATGGACGAGCTTGTCGCTTTGGTCCGCCTTCGGATGGGCGCAGACCCCCGCCACCGAGCGCTTGCCAAGCGTCGTAATCAGCGCGCCGCGCGAGGACGGCACCGCGCCCTCGCTCGACGCCGCGCGCGAACGCATCAGCCGCATTCCGGGTGGCGCGTCGGTTATCGACGCCGACACGGTGCGCACGGGCCGCACGTCTACCTTGGACGACGCGTTGAAATTCGCGCCGGGCGTGGTCGTCGCGCCGCGTTTTGGCAGCGAGGAAGCACGCTTGTCGATTCGCGGCTCGGGCGTGCAGCGCACCTTTCATTTGCGCGGCGTGGTGCTGTTGCAAGACGGCGTGCCGCTTAATCAAGCCGATGGCGGCGGCGATTTTCAAGCGGTCGAAACCTTGGCCTCGCGCTACATCACCGTGTTGCGCGGTGCGAATGCGTTCGGGCTAGGCGCGGCGACCTTGGGCGGCGTGGTGGATTTCGTGAGTCCCACCGGTCGTTCGGACCCGGGCCTACGCCTGCGCGCCGAGGCGGGCAGCTTCGAGTACGTGCGCGCGCAAGCGCAACTCGGCCAAAGCCACGGCGCGTTCGACGGCATGTTGTCGGTCTCGCATTACCAACAAGACGGATATCGCGACCACGCCGAGCAAAACACGCAGCGCGTCTTTGGCAACCTTGGTTGGCGAGCGAGCGATGCGGTCGATACGCGCTTTTTCATCGCCGCCGTGCATACCAATTCGGCCTTGCCCGGCAACGTCACGCGCGCCGAGCTCGAGGCCAATCCGCGCCAGGCCGACCCCAACAACTTACGCAACGATTACCACCGCGATTTCGACCTCGTGCGCCTCGCCAACAAAACGCATGTCGAGCTTGGCGACCGTACCTTCGTCGAACTCGGCGCGTATTACGCGTGGAAGTCGTTGTTCCATCCGATCTTTCAAGTCATTGAAGACGATTCCGACGACATCGGCGCGCAATTGCGCTTCGTTCATGAAAGCGCGTTCGCGGGCATGCGAAATACGTTTTCAACCGGCGTGCTCGGCGCGCGCGGCGAGATCGACGACAACCGATTCGTCAACGTCGGCGGTCGTTCCGGCGCGCGCACTGGTCAAGCCGATCAAACCGCGACGAATACATCCGTTTTCATGGAAAACGCGCTCGAGGTTCGGCCCGGCACGACGTTGATCACGGGCGTGCAATGGACGAACGCCAAGCGCCGCTCGCGCGACCAGTACTTGGCCGATGGCGTGGACAACAGCTATCGCCAGCAATCACGGCGTTGGTCGCCGCGCTTGGGCCTGGTGCAAGCGCTCGGCGACGAGGCGCAGGTGTATGCCAATGTCAGCGGCAGTTTCGAGCCGCCCAGTTTTGGCGAGCTTGCCGGTGGGCCCAACATCACGCCGGTAGCCGCGCAACGCGCGACGACGTTTGAAATCGGCACGCGTGGCCAATCCTTGGGCGCTAGCGTGCATACGCAGTGGGACATCGCGCTGTATCGCGCGCGGGTGCGCAATGAATTGCTGGCGCTAACGAACGCGGCGGGTGCGCCCTTGGGTACCGTCAACGCCGCGCGCACGATTCATCAAGGCATCGAAGCGGGCGGTGAAGCGGTGTGGCGCGGCCAATGGGGCACGCGGGCGGTCTATACCTTCAACGACTTCGCGTTCGATGGCGACGCGGTGTTCGGTAACCGCCAGCTCGCGGGTTTGCCACGGCATATCGGCACGGTGGAGGCGTTTTGGCAGCCGAAGGCCGGTCTTCGCTTTGGCCCCACCCTCACCGCCGCGTCGCGCACCTGGGTGGATCATGCGAACACGGTGGCCGCGCCCGGTTACGCGGTGCTCGGTATACGGCTTTCGCAGCGCGTGACGCCGGATGTGTCGTGGTTCGTCGAGGCGCGCAATCTGACCGACCGCCGTTACGCGGCCACCACGTCCGTCACCGCGAACGCGGCCGGGCGCGACGGCCGTTACTACTTGCCCGGCGACGGGCGTTCGATTTTTGGAGGAGTGCAATGGAAGCTTTGAAGACGATGGGCGCGATCGCGATGGCCGCCGCGTGCTGGCAATCCGCGAACGCGCATGTGGTGCTCGAACAAAAATCCGCGGTCGCGGGCAGTTACTACAAGGCGACTTTCATGGTTGGACATGGCTGCGATGGTCGCGCGACGACGTCGGTGAACGTCAAGCTTCCACCCGGCATCGAAAGCGCGCGTCCGCAACCGAAGGCTGGATGGACCGTTGCGGTACGCATGGAAAAACTCGCGACGCCCGTGGTCTTGCATGGCAAGACCTATGACGAACGCGTGGCCGAAATCACGTGGACCGGCGGGCCACTCGACGCCGCGCATTACGACGAATTCGTCGTGCTGGCCAAACTGCCCAAGCAGACAGGACCGTTGGCGTTCGGTTTCACCCAGTACTGCGGCAACGACGCCAAGCTTGAATGGACCGGCCCGGCAGGCTCATCGTCGCCCGCGCCGGTGCTTGAATTGACCGAGCCCGCGGCGTCACCCACGGCCAAGCCTGGCGATGCCCCGCATCGGCATCATCACTAGTACGGCGCTTTCGCGTTCTTCGCTGGGGATTTAGGAGGCGCGTAGCGCATCGACGATGCGCATGCGCGCTGCCTTCAAGGCGGGCAAGACGCCGCCCACCAAGCCCATCACCAAGGCGAACACCAGCGTGCGCACGACAACGCTGGGCGTGAGGACAAAGCCAAACGCGAGTTCCGAGAAGCTTTGGAAGTTGGTGGTGGATAGCGTGATCGCGGTCAAGAACGACGCGGCCGCCAGCCCAATCACCGCGCCGACGATGGCCAGTAGCAGCGATTCGCCAAGGAAGGCCGTCAACACGCTACGCCTGCGAAACCCCAAGGCGCGCAAGGTGCCGATCTCGGCGGTGCGGGTGGCCACGGCGGCGTACATCGTGATCGCCGCGCCGATCATCGCGCCGATCGAAAAGATGATCGACAGCGACAAGCCCAAGATGGTGATGAAGGTCGAGAGATTGCGTGATTGGTCTTCGTAAAACCGTGACTCGCGTTTGATGTCCACCTTCAAGCGTGGATCGTCGTCGAGCCGGGCCTTCAGCGCGTCGAAGGCGTTCGGGTCGGCGAGTTCGGCGATGACGGAGCTGTACGCGGTGCGCCGAAACGCTTGCATCATCGAATCGACATCGCCCCAAATTTCCGAGTCGAAGGCCGAACGTCCGGCGTCGAGCACGCCGACCACCGTCCATTCCTGTTGCGCGAACGATAGCCGCGCGCCGAGATCGACGTTGGCGAAATTACGGCGCACCGAAGCGCCAATCACGATTTCGGTCGAGCCGGGCCGAAACCAGCGGCCTTGCACGATGCGCACTTGCGGCCGCAGCGCGATGCCCTCGGGTGACACGCCGCGCAAGGCGACATTGCTGCGTTTGGTCGGGTCGGCCGCCTTGGGCAGCGAGTTGAGCACCACCACTTCCTTGGACAACCGCACCTGACCTTGGCCGTCGCGCGCGATTTCGGGAGACGACTCAAGCAGCGCGGCTTGATCGCGCTGCAAGCCGCTTTGCACTTCGGTTTCCGCGCCTT
>DASTRU010000200.1:0-4939 GCA_035761045.1 Burkholderiaceae bacterium
GTCGGGGTGCAGCAGCTCGAACAATTGCTCGCGCGACAGTTCGCGCCGCTGGCCGCCAAACACGTGCTCGGCGCGGCCATGCAACAAGGTCTTGCGCGTGTCGAGGTCGTGCTCCCACACCTCCATGTGGGCCGCGTCCAAGGCGAGTTGCAAGATGGCTTCGTTGCGTCGCAGGGCGCTGGTGGCGTCTTGTGCTTCGCGACGGCGTCGTCTTCGCTCGCCGCACGCGCGCACCGCGTATGGGATGCGGCCGTAATGCACGGCCGTCTTGGTGATGTAGTCGTCCAGGCCGTCCTTTAGCGCCGCCACCGCGATGTCCTCGTTACCGCTGGCGGTGAACATGATGACGGGCAGCTCCGGCCATTGCGAACGCAGACGATGAAACACATGCAGCCCGGTGGACCAACCGAGTTGATAGTCGGTAACGGCGACATCCCATTCGCGGCCGCTTGTCATCGTCGCTTCGAAATCCAAGGCATCGCCAATCTCATCGACGATGGCATTGGTGAGGACCTTATTGATTTCACGCACGACCAAAGTACGGTCGTCGGGGTTGTCGTCGATCAACAAGATGCGCAGCGGCATATGGTTAGCCCCGCCACGCGCGGTGCGCGATCGTCATGCGGCCTCCATCTCGGCCGCCGGAAGCTCGACGATGAAACGGCTGCCAAGCCCAGGCGTGCTTTCCAAATGCACCGCGCCGCCCATGCGTTCCACGCCCTTGCGCACGATGGATAAACCGATGCCCGTGCCTGGATACCGTTCCGGCCCATGCAGCCGCTCGAACACCGCGAAAATCCGCTTTTGATTCGCGGGCGCGATGCCGATGCCGTTGTCCGTCACGCTAAGGCTTACATGGTGATCGTGAACACGCGCGGCCAGCGTGATGCGAGGCTGCGCGCCCGGCTGTACGAATTTCAACGCGTTGCTCAATAGATTCATCAGCACTTGCGTCAAGGTCGCGCGATGCGCGAGCACGGGCGGCAACGGGTTAGCCACCTCGATGATCGCGCCCGTGCGTTCAATGTCGGCGGCGAGCTCTTGAAGCACTTGCCGCACCACGGTGTTCACATCGACTCGATCGAGCGTGAGTTCGCCCCGCGCGAGTCGGCTGTAATTCAGCAAGTCGCTAATCAATCCTTCCATGCGCGCGGCGCTGGCGGCCAGCCGATGCGCGTATTCAAGCCCTTTCTTGCTCATGCGTGGGCCTTCGTCCTCGATGAGCGCCGCCGCGAAGCCATGCATGTTGCGCAAGGGCGCGCGTAAGTCGTGGGCGATGGAGCGGGCGAATCCCTCCAGTTCGGTGTTGGCCTCCACGAGCGCGGCGGTGCGTTCTCGCACGCGCTGTTCGAGTTCGGCCGTCGCCTGCTGCAATTGTTCGTTCGCGAGGTGCAGGTTCGCGGTGGTTTCGTGGGTTTGCTCGCGCGAGATCCGCAGCTCGTCGCGTTCCGCGTTCAACCGCTCCGCGTGGCGCGACGACACGATATGCAGCGACAACAACAGCACCAACGCGACCGCGCTCGTGCCCACGGTCGCCAGCACGCCGATCTGGGACGCGCGCCGGGCGCGGTGCAACCGGTCTTGAAGCAAACGGTTTTCCTCGGTGCGAACGTCGTCGGTCAACACCAAGACGCGGTCCATCGCGGACCGGCCGTGGTTGCCGACCAATGCGATCGCGGCCGGCATGTCGCCCGCGCGGCGAAGAGCGATCACGTCGGCCAGTAAGCTCAACCGCTCAACGACGGCCGCCCGTAACGCCGGCAAACGTTGCTGTTGGTTTGGATTGTCGATCGTCAGCTCGGTTAACCGATCGAGGTTGGCTTGCATGTCCAATCGCGCGGCGTTGAACGGCGCGAGTTCCGCTTCATCGCCCGTCAGCAAGTAACCGCGTTGCGCGGTTTCGGCGCGCGTTAACGAGCCAACGGTGCGTTCCAACGTGGCGATCACTTGGTAGGTGTGCGCCACCCATTGCGACGTCTCGTTTTGCACGCGCACCGCGCGCGATGACACCAGGGCCGCCGCGAGAAGCACCAGCACGGCCAACACAAGGGCGGGTGGCATGAGAAAACGTGAGGACATGTCGTAGCACACTAGGCAAGTGGCGTACCCCAACCAACATTCCTATGCGCATCATCGGCGTTGACTTCACCTCGGCTCCCAGCCGTCGCAAGCCCATTACTTGGGCATCGGCCTCGTTTACCCGCGACGTTTTGCAAGTGGACGACGTTGAACTAATGCCCACGTTCGACGCGTTCGAAGCAGCGTTGATTCGCCCTGGGCCTTGGACGGCGGGCTTTGACTTGCCGTTCGGGCTGCCGCGCGAATTGGTCGATCACTTAGGCTGGCCGGCGCGGTGGGACGCGTTGATTCGGCACTTCGCGGGCCTCGCGCGCGACGAAATCCGCGCCACGTTTCAAGCGTTCTGCGCGGCGCGTCCGGTCGGCGCGAAGTTCGCGCATCGCCGCACCGATGGGCCAGCGGGTTCGTCGCCTTCAATGAAGTGGGTGAACCCACCCGTGGCCTACATGCTGCACGCGGGCGCGCCGCGGTTGCTTGCGGCGGGCGTTCATGTGCCGGGGCTGCATTTAGGCGATGCGTCGCGCGTGGCGCTCGAGGCGTATCCGGGTTATCTCGCGCGGCGGATCACGAGCAAGAGCTACAAAAGCGACGAAGCCGCGAAACAAACGCCCGAGCGCGCGGCCGCGCGAGCCTTGATCGTCGACGCCTTGCTCGATGGCGCGTTTGGCATCCCAGTGGCGTTAAGTCCAGCGATGGCGCGCGACTTGCGCAACGACGGTAGCGCCGATCGGCTCGACGCCGTGTTGTGCGCGGTGCAAGCCGCGCGGGCGCTCGCGATGCCGCGTTATGGCCTTCCCGAAAACGTGGACCCAGTGGAAGGTTGGATCGCGGGCGTGCCTGACTGCTAAACGAAGTTGGAAACCCGATGCCAAAAGCCCGTTGGAACAATGAAATCATCGCCGAGGCGCCCGATATCGCGGTGCGAATCGTCGAGAACAATGTGTACTTCCCACCCGAGGCGGTGCGCACGGAATTCTTGCGGCCGAGCACCACCCATACCGAATGCCCCTGGAAGGGCACGGCGAGTTATTACGACGTGGTGGTGCAAGGCCAAGTCAATCGCGACGCGGCGTGGGTGTATGAACAGCCTAAGGACGCGGCTCGCGAGATTGCCCATCACGTGGCGTTTTGGAGGGGCGTGACGGTCGAGCGTTAATGTTCAAGCGTTGCGCGGCGCGCGCGCCGACCATAGTCGATTGCGCCGCCGCCCAGGCGCTCACCGCGTACTTGATGCCTTTGCCAAACAAGAACGCGACGAAGAGCTTCCACAACGGCACGTCAAGCAAACCCACCAACAATACGAACGGCCCTTGCGGCAAGGGCAGGGCAAGCCAAGCCAGCATCGCGGCCAATCCACCGGCATCCACCCAGCCGCGCAAGCGCTGCCATTCTTCCGATTGCATCAGCTGCGGCACTTCCGAGGCGATCCATGGCGCAAGCCCATGGGCCAACGCCCACACGACCATCACCGCCGCCACCGCCGTCGCGAGGTTGACGACCATCGCGAACCCAAACCAGCGCTTGGGGCGCGCCACGCAAAACGCGACGAGGAACGGCCCAACCGGCACGGTGAACGACCATGTCGCCAGTACGGCCACCAAGGCCAACACCGCGAAACTCGCGGGCGAGTCGGCAAAGCGCACCGCATGGCTTACAAGCGCGGCGGAGAAATGACGAAGTTTTGCGATCATCGACACCCTATGTCCGTTGCCAACAGTGTGCCGCGTCGCGCGCGCGAGCGCTCGTCCTCCGCGATCGATACACCACCGCCCATGACGCGAGCGGCGTGGTTTCGCGCACGCGGTTGGAAACCGTTTGATTTTCAACGCGAGGTGTGGGCGCATATGGAAGCCGGCCGCAGCGGCTTGCTGCACGCGACGACCGGCGCTGGCAAGACCTATGCGATTTGGCTCGGCGCCTTGGCGCGGTTTGCACGTGCGTCGAAACCGGCGCCGCTTACCGTGCTGTGGATCACGCCGATGCGCGCGCTTGCCGCCGATAGCACCCGCGCTCTCGTGACCGCCGCGGCCGAGCTAGCGCCGCATTGGTCCATCGCGCATCGCACCGGCGATACCTCGAGCGCCGAGCGCCAAAAGCTCGACCGCAAGCCACCGACCGCGCTCGTCACCACGCCCGAATCCCTCACATTGATGCTTACGCGCGCCGACGCGCAGGCCACGTTGTCGCACGTGGGCTTAGTCGTCGTCGACGAATGGCATGAGTTGATGGGCAATAAGCGTGGCGCGCAAGTGCAGCTCGCGCTCGCGCGCCTTGCGCGGTGGAATCCGGCGCTCATGGTGTGGGGCATGAGCGCGACGCTTGGCAACCTCGACATCGCGCGCGATGCATTGCTTGGCGGTCGCGAGGGCGTGCTCGTGCAAGGCGCCTTGCCGAAAAAACTCATCATCGACACGCTGATTCCTAAACAAATCGAACGTTTTCCATGGGGCGGGCATTTAGGCATTCGTTTGGTCGAGGCTGTCGCGCACGAGATCGAGCACAGCTCGACCACGCTTGTCTTCACCAACGTGCGCAGCCAAGCGGAGATTTGGTACCAAGCCTTGATCAACCTCAAACCCGAATGGGCGGGACTCATCGCCTTGCATCACGGTTCGCTCGATCGCGAGGTGCGCGATTGGGTGGAGCTGGGGCTCAAGGAAGGCAAGCTTAAGGCGGTGGTCAGTACATCGAGTCTCGACTTAGGCGTGGATTTTTTGCCGGTGGAACGCGTGCTGCAAATTGGCTCGGCCAAGGGCATCGCGCGATTACTGCAACGCGCGGGCCGCTCGGGCCATGCGCCGGGGCGACCCAGCCGCGTGACGCTCGTGCCCACGCACGCGATTGAGTTGGTGGAAGGCGC
>DASTRU010000201.1:0-4736 GCA_035761045.1 Burkholderiaceae bacterium
TATCCCGATATCGACATGAGTTGCTTGCCAAACAAGGCCACGAGCAATAAGCCATACACCAGCCCGATCAAACGCAGGTTCAAGGCCATGTCGCCGTTCAAGATGTGGCTGAACTCGTGAGCGACCACGCCTTGCAATTCATCGCGATTCAAACGTTCTAGCGTGCCGCGCGTGACCGCGATCACCGCGTCGTTGGGACTAAACCCGGCGGCGAAGGCGTTGATGGACGCCTCGTGCTCCATGAGATACACGCGCGGCACCGTCACGCCCGAGGCAAGCGACATTTCCTCGACGATGTTAATGAGCCGGCGTTCAGCCTCGTGCGTCGTGTCGCGCGCGACGAGTCGGGCGCCGACCATGCGCGCGACTTCCTCGCCGCCCGCGCGAAGACGCCAGGTTTCGAGCAGCGTTCCGCCAAGCACCAGGCCAAGCACCACGACCGTATTCGTCGCGATGAAGTACGGCGGCAAGGGCGAGCCGGCCGTACACCATCGCCACAACCACAGCGCCACGACATTGACCGAAAGCACCATGGCGATAACGGCCAGTGCGAACAGCACCGAAAGCCGGCGCGTGTTGCGCCGGGCAAGGTGCTGATGTTCAAAGAAGTTCATGCGCGCCTACCCCGCATGACGATGGCGGCGCTTGGGCCTAAGTGAATGAAACCTTAGGCGTTTGGCGCTCGGCGCTCGACTCGGTGGATTGCAATAAGTCGGCCGCCTTGAATTGAAATAGCCCGGCGAGGATGTTGGCCGGGAATTGTTCGATGGCGACGTTGTAGCTCATGACCGCGTCGTTGAACGCTTGGCGCGAGAACGCCACTTTGTTCTCGGTGCTCGTTAGCTCCTCGGACAATTGCTTCATCGTCTCGTTGGCCTTGAGTTCCGGATACGCCTCCGACAACGCGAAGAACCGCGTGAGGGCCGAGCCCAGCGCGCCTTCCGCGTCGCCAATTTGCGCGATGGCGGCGGCATTGCTCGGATTGGACGCGGCCGCTTGGCGCGCGGCGGCGGCGGAGTTGCGCGCGGCAATCACGGCTTCAAGCGTTTCGCGCTCGTGCTGCATGTAAGCGCGCGCGGTTTCCACCACATTGGGAATGAGATCGTGGCGACGTTTGAGTTGCACGTCGATTTGCGCGAACGCGTTTCTAAACGTGTTGCGCAAGGTCACGAGGCGGTTGTACGCGCCTATCGCCCACAGGACGATCAACGCCGGAATGCCCAACACGATCGCGAGGAAGACAATCAGACCGACGGACATGACGACCCCCCTTTATCTTTATTAATTCATAAAGGCGGGCAGCGACGACCGGCGCTGGCGCCCGCCGTTCGCCAGTGCGCGGACTCTACCGGAACCCCGTGGCGATACCCATGGCGCGCGCGTGATTTTGCGCACGCTTGGCGCAACGTCGCTCGAAGGCGCCGCGCGCCAATCGCATGCGTTGGCTTACTGCGAAACCGGAGCGGTTTCGGCGGACGCGGGCGCCGGAGTAGGCGCCGTGTTCAAGCGCTCGATGTCCGACGCCGACAACGGCTCGAACACCTTGACGACGCGAATCACGCCCGACACGCCCGCCGCGACTTGCGCCGCGCGTTGGCCTTCCGCGTCGGTGACCAAGCCCATCAAATACACGGTGCCGCGTTCGGTCTTGACCTTGATGGTCGCGGCCGGCACGTTGTTAGCCTCGACCAAGCTCGCCTTGACCTTGCCGGTGATGTAGGTGTCGTTGGCCTTGGTGCCAAAGCCCGTACCGCCAGCGACTTCGAGTTCGTTGATCACCTCGCGCACGTTAGTGATGCCTTGAACGATGCGCGTGGCTTCTTGCTTCACGTCTTCGCTGGCGACTTGGCCGATCAACAACGCACGGCGGTTGTAGCTGACGACCGCGATGGCGGCCTTGATGGGCGGGATGCGATCGGTCAAGGCGCGCTCGGCGCGCAACTCGATGCCTTGGTCGTCCACTTGCGCGCCCGTGGTACGGCGGTCCGCCGCCGATACGGCCGTGACCGCGGCGCCGGTGGCGATCACGGGAAAGCATCCTTGCAACGCGGGCAGCGCGGCCGCGATCGCGGCGGCGAGTACAAGGGTTCTCATTCAATCATCTCCAAGCAAGGTGTAATCAATGCCGTCGCACAAGCAATGCAGGACGAGCAAATGCACTTCCTGAATGCGCGCGGTGCGATCGGCGGGTACGCAAATATGAACATCCTCGGCTTGCAGCACGCCGCTCATGCGGCCGCCGCCCTTGCCGGTGAGCGCGACCACCGTCATGTCGCGCCCGTGCGCGGCTTCGATGGCCGCCAGCACATTGGCCGAATTGCCCGAGGTGCTGATGGCGAACAACACATCGCCCGGACGACCCAAGGCGCGCACTTGTTTGGCGAACACTTCGTTGTACGAATAGTCGTTGGCGACGGCGGTCAGGATCGACGTATCGGCAGCGAGCGAAATCGCGGCAAGCTCGGGCCGCTCGCGCTCGAAGCGCCCGACGAGTTCGGCCGCGAAATGCTGGGCGTCGGCGGCCGAGCCGCCATTGCCGCACGCGAGGATTTTGTGATCGTTGGATAGCCGCCCGCTCATCAGCTCGATGGCCTCGTGGATGGGATCGGCCAACAATTCGAGCGCGCGGCGCTTGGTGTCGATGCTGTCGGTGAAATGGCGGGCAATGCGCTGGTCAAGAGTCATGGCGGCGGATTATAGGGAGCGTGCTTGGGAGGATGGCGTTAGTCGAGGCGGAACGCGTCGCGAATCCATTCGATGCGCGCGCCTTCGATCGCCACCACGTCGAAGCGACATGGCGGCATGGGCCCGCGTACTTGCGTCGCAAGATACGCCTGCGCGGCGCGCACGAGTTTGGCTTGCTTGAACGCGTCGACACTCGCGGCCGCGCCGCCGAATCGATTGGACGCGCGGCGACGCACTTCCACGAATACGAGGCAATCGCCGTCGCGCATGACGAGGTCGAGCTCGCCGGCTTGCTTGCGAAACTGCGCGCGCCAGTTGCTCGCGACATGCCGCAAGCCCCGCGCCTCGAGATGCGCGCGGGCGGCGGCCTCGCCCTCGGCGCCTACGGTACGACGGTCCATGTGTTTTTCGCGGTCAGGGCCGTTCGTCGGGCACGGCTTCGCCGTTGCGCACGGTGGCCGTTCGCGCCCGACGCTCCACGCGCGGCCCCATGACCGACAAAGTGCCCGTCGCGCCAGACAGTTCGATCGCGTTGCGTCCGGCGCTTAATTCAAGCGCGAGCCGCAATGCATCGACGCCCAAGGCATACAAGCGCTCGATCTCGGGCGTGTAGCGCACCTGCACATCCGGCCGCGCGAAGCGCGCAAGCTCGCTGTCGTTATGAACGAGCAACCACGGCGCATCGACCAAGCGCACGCCTTCCAAGTCGATCATGGCCAAGCGTTCGCCCACCGCGTTCAACGACGAGGTTCCATACATCGGCACCGTGCGCAACGCGGCGTTCAACGCGCCCGCGCGCGCGGGTGGCAACGCGACGAACACCAACGACGGCTGCGCGCTTTGAATTCGCGGCGCGACGACGATTGGACCTTCGCTTGGCGCCTCGAGCATTTCAAGCACGCGGCCACCGGCGGCGCTAAATGCTTCCGCGAAGTTTTGCGCGGCGCGCTTGTGAAGCGGCGACGCGGTCGTGACGACAAGCGCGGTTGGCGTTTGCGCGGGGTCGTTCGCGCGCGCTTCCTCATACGCGACCAAGGCGATTTGCCGCGCTTCGTTATCAACCGCGAGCGACAACGTATAAAAGTTATTAGGTGGTACGCCGTCGAAGGTGTTGAGCGCGATGGTCGGCACCGTGGGTTTAAGTTCGGCGCCCACCCATTGCACTTCGCTGCGCGTGAGCGGGCCGATGATCGCGGCGGCATTCGCGGTGTTCGCGGCGCGGTAGGCCTCGAGCGTGCTCGGACGCGAGCCGTCCGATTCAAAAACGCGTAGTTCGCGTTGCGGCGAGAGCGCATCGCGCGCCGCCGTCACGCCCGCGCGCACGGCTTCGGCCGCACGCGCGAAATCCGTCGAACGCGTGGGTAATACAAGCGCGATCGGCCCTTGCGGATTCGCGCTCGGCGCGCGCGTGATCGCGGTGCTCGGCGACGCATTGGGCCCGGCGATGGGGATGGGCGTGGCCGCGACGCTCGGGCTCGCGCTTGGCGTGCTGGGCGGCATGGGTTTGATCACGCCGGTGGATCCACTCGGTTGCGCGGTAATGATGGGCGCGGGCCGCGACGACGTGCTTGGCGGATACAGCGGAATCGGCGTGGTGCAGGCGGTGCTGAAGCAGGCCGACGTTAAGATCGCCGCGCATACCGCTTTCGGCGTGGATCGCCGCAACACTTTAGAAATCAAGAGTCGAATGATCGAGGAATCTCGCATGGCATCCATTAGTGCAGCGTGCGCCGCTGTACAGGACGCGATGAAGCCGCAACGGTTTGAGGCGTCGGCATTGTATGTCGTGGCCACGCCCCTCGGTAACACGGCCGATTTAACCTTTCGCGCGATCGCGGTGTTGCATTTGGCGGACCTAATCGCCGCCGAAGACACGCGCCACGCCAAGCCACTGCTCGAACGCTTAGGCGTGAAGGCGTCGCTCATCGCATGCCACGAGCATAACGAGCGCGAGGCCGCGCACACCATCGTTGCACGGCTGAAACAAGGCGAGCGCGTTGCTTACATCAGCGATGCGGGCACGCCGGGCGTTTCGGATCCTGGCGGCCGCC
>DASTRU010000202.1:0-23536 GCA_035761045.1 Burkholderiaceae bacterium
CGATCGGCAACCCGCTCGCCATCGCTTCCAAGATCGTGTTGGAAAAACCTTCGCTGTAAGTCGGCGAAACAAATATGTCGCCGCGCCGATACGCGTCGGGCGCGTCGTCGTAACTAGCGTAGCCGGTGAACTCGACATGATCGCGAATACTTAGGACGGCGGCTCGGTCGCGCGCGGCTTGCACATCCGGACCTATACCGCTAACCACCAAGCGCACGTCACGCCCCGCGCGCAGTAACGACGCGAATGCATCGAGTAATTCCATGATGCCCTTACGCGCATCGACGCGACCGTGATAGAGCAAGCGCGGTGGCGTGCGCAGCGCGCCGATGGCCGTCTCGTCACGCGGCGTGAATCGCGTGGTGTCGGTGCCACCGGGGACGATGGTGAATACATCGCGCGACACGTCATGGTTGTGCATGACTTCTTCCGCGAACGACATGCTGCCAATCAACACCGCGTTGGCATGCAACAAAACCGCGCGCATCGCGTTACGGTGCGTGGGGCAACAGGTGCCCACCCAATGACCATCGCCGCCTTGAATGCTAACGACCGTGGGCAGTCCCAACCGACGTCCCGCTTCCAAGGCGGCGAGGCCGTTGGGGTATCCGTATTGCGCATGGATGACGTCAAACGGCTTCATGGCGTGACGACTTAGAACCGCCTGCACCATGCGTTCGATGTCGGCTTCGAAATCCGCCGCACGGCCTTGGCACGCCAAGGCTTCGCCAACCGATTCAAGGCCAATGACATGCACGCCGGGCACATGCGGTGGTGGGCCGCCGCCATACACGCCCGCGCCTTGCGGATCGGCGCGGTATTGCGAAACCATGGTCACGTCGTGGCCGGCACGCACGAGTTCACGCAACAAATTAAGCGCATAAACACTCATGCCCGAGATCGCGGGAAAGAAGCGGCGCGAAAGAAAGGCGATATGCATTAGATCGCTCCCGCCGATGAAACCGCTTGCGACGCAACCGCCCGTTGCCGCGACAAATACAGTTGCGCCGCATGACCGCTGGGCTCTCGGTACAAGGGGTACAAATCGCCGACTAAATCGTCCAACGCTCGCGTATCGAGCCAGACCGGGCCGCCTAATCGATCCTCGGCCTGCTTAGTAAGCCGCACGCGCTCGGTTCCCGGCACGGCTTCGCCCACGTGCACGAGCGAGCTTTCGCGATCGAGCAAGCGGCGCACGCCGCGCTCGCCGATGCGGTGATAACTCAAGGTCTCCGACTCCAAGCCCGGCACGATGGCCTTGACCACGAACACCTCGCGCCCCGGTGGCGAGAAGTCGACGTACAGCACATCGAGCCCCGTTTGCGCGAGCCGCGAAGCAACTACCTGCAATCGCTTAACCGGGTCATCGACCGAGCCAAGCTCCACCGTTGGAAGCTCGGACAGCGGGACTGTTGACTTTGTCGCCAAGATGCCTTTTTGGTGCAACAAACGGCGCAATGTCACATCGTCGGCCAACAACCATTCGCTCATGCCATGCAAGGCGCGCGCTTCTTCCTTAGACAAATCAATCTTGGGCAACACGCGGTCCAAGTACTCGGGCGGCGCGACTTGGGTAATGCGGTCGAATGCGCCATGCCTAAAGGATTTACGCGCGCGCGAGCCGGCGAATTCAAGCAAGGCCTTGCGTAAGGCGCGTTCGCGATCGGGATGCACGGCTTCGCCGCATGCGGTGAGTCGCAGCGGAAACGCGGTCAACGGATGAGGTTCCGCGCCGACGACATACACATTGAGCATGCCAAAATCCGTAGCCGCCACTTTCGCGACGACATCGACGCCGCGTGCGCGATATCGGGTAAGCAAATCGCGCACGACGGGATCATCGACGCGATCCAAATCGATCGCAACGCCTTGATCGAGCGCACGGTACGACAACACATTGCCGTCGCGTTGCAAAAGCTCCAATACACCATGTACTAACGCTTGCTCGAAACCGAGACCCGCGCCCAATCCATTAGTGATTGGAGTAACAAGCGGCTTGACGTTACTTCTAAGCTGCCCCGGCGCTTCGGCGGCGAACTCCTCGGGGACTAATACTGGTTCGTGGTTTGCAAGCCGTCGTGCTTGTACCCAGGTTAATAGTTGTTGTGGTGAGTACGACGAGCCGGCCGGTAAACATAGGGTTAGCGGATCGACGACGGCATGCGCGCCGCGTTCGTTGACAAGCTGCTCGTAACTTCCCTGCACTCGTGGCGCCGCGCCTAATGCGCGATCGCAATGCGCTTCTTCCGATAACTCGCCTAATGCACCGACCAACGCATCGTCGGCCGTCGCGCCATATCCAATCCCTTCGAGCGATCCACCGGTTGCAAGCAGCAAGCGCGCGGTCACCACGGGAATGTCTAAATGGTCGAGCGCGTCCACTCGAAAATGCGTGAGCGTGCCGGGAGGAAGATGACGTTGGTAAGTCTTAATGATTTCAGCCGCCTTAGGCGCCGCCCCTAAGGATTTGGCACGAGAAGATGTTGCAACATCGGTCATAACGACTCCAAGGGAATGGGGCGCGCGGTGGGTGCGCCTTTGAGCAATCGATCGAATAAGGCGAGAGCGTGGTCGCGCGTGATGCCCGCCGCATGTTCAAACGGCGTGAACACATGCTCGAACGCAAGCTGCGCGAACACTTCGCGGTAATGCGCGATTTCGGCGTGCGACAACGGAATGCCGTAATGAAAGCCCTTGTGGCACGACAACGCATGCGCGCGGCCTTGGGCGTCGAAATCAATCTTCAACGCATCGCCGGCGAACAACGCGCGACGCGCCGCGTCGTACAACACCATCTGGCCTTCGTAATGACCGCCGATGTGATGCAAGGTCAAACCATCGGCAATCTCGTGCACGTCGTCGGCCGGCCAGGTGACGCGAAATGCTTTAGTAAACGGCACGCCATCGCGATGAATAACGACTTGCGGCGTGAAATGCCGTTGCAGCATCCATAGCGCGCCCATGCCGTGGGGATGCGAGCATGAAAGCGTACGTATGCCGCCGAGCGAAGCGATGAATTCCAGCGCGTCGGGATGGTAATAGGCGGTCGCCTCGAACCCAACGTTGCCAGCCTCGTGTTGGATTACCCAACCGGTCGCGCCTAAACCAAACGCGGGTCGTGTGGTGACACCCCAAATGCCTGGCATTGCTTCGGTCCATTCGTTGACGACTAAGTCAGCCACTCGTTGCGTGGATGCAAAGTCCCATCCATCCTCGGGCAAGGCATTGCGAACGTCGGAACACACAAGGCATTGCGGCGGCGTTTGGTTTGCGAAGTACAAATGCCAATGACCGCAATGCGTGCAAGCGGTGTGCGCTAACGGCATGCAGCCTCCAGCAACGCGAACTTGCGCAAATCCGCTTCCGGCGGAAACGCGAATGGTCGCCGCGCAAGCACCGCATCCGCGAAGGCTTCAACCTGCACGAGAAACGGCGAGCGATCGTCGTCAAGCTCGACCATGGTTTGCGCACCCGTGTAAGCATCGGTCAGCGTGAGCGAGCCGCCCGGGGTTTGACCCATCGTGTCGACAGCCAATGCGCGCGCTTCGGTGCCAATCAACTCCAAGGTGCGGCGCGGATAGCGCTCGGCGCAGTTGTAGCCCACGTGCAAGGTGGCCAAGGTGCCCGAGCTAAATCGGCCCATGATGACCGCGCCGTCATCCACCGCGTAGCGATGCACGCGCTGTTGCGTAAGCGCATGCAATTCGGTCCATTCATCGGCCAACAGCATTTCGAGTAAGTCGATGCCGTGCGGCGCGAGATCGATCATGGCGCCGCCTCCTGCGCGCTTCGGGTCGGCACGCCAGTTATCGGTCGCCCAATCGGGTGGCAGCCAACACGCGTAATGAATGCGTGCTTGCGTGATCAGCCCAAGCGCGCCCTCGCGTACCAATCGCGCCAATGTGCGATGCGCCGCGTGAAAGCGTTGGTCGAACGCGGTGGCATAGGTGATGCCGTTTGATTGACAACTCTCCACCATCGCGCGCGCATCGTCCATTGACGCGGCCATCGGCTTTTCGCACAGCACATGTTTGCCCGCCGCCGCCGCCGCTTGCGCGATGGGACGATGCGCATGGTTGGGCGTTGTCACATACACCGCGTCCACGCCCGCCGCTTCCAGCGCGCGATCCAAGTGTTGCGTGCGTAAGCCATCGTCGCCATTCAACAGCGCTAATGCGTTGGCGTCGCAATCGCACACGGCGATGAGTTGTCCGTTGCGACTCGATCGAATCGCGGGAATGACGTAGTCGCGCGCGACCCATCCACAGCCGACCACGGCCCAGCCTAATTTACCGTTCACCATTGCGGAGGTAAGTCCACTAATACGCGACGACGCGCCAGCGCATCGATCTCGGGATGACGTCGCGACCCTTCGCGCGCCAACGCCTTCAATCGCGGCGGCAAGGCGGGCGTGCGCAGGTACGTTGCGGTTCGATACTCCAAAGCAAAACGAGGACTCGGCCATTCGGGTTCGAGTTGACCATTGCGCTCGCGAAGCAAGGGGTTGGGTTGCAAGGCGATGCCCGGCACCGGTATCAGCACGTCGTCCCACCACGCGTCGCGCAGCGGCCCGTGCGCCGACCATGCGATCGAGATCGCTTCGGCGTTCATCA
Organism: Burkholderiaceae bacterium; assembly: GCA_035761045.1. GTDB lineage: Bacteria > Pseudomonadota > Gammaproteobacteria > Burkholderiales > Burkholderiaceae_E > DASTRU01. The sequence continues at coordinate 4,614 of DASTRU010000202.1, forward strand.
AGGCCGAAGGCAAATACCGCGTCGCCGGAGTTTGATGTAACGCGCCTTTGGCGAATTCGGCGTCGTCATACAGCGATGAATTAGGAAACAACGCCGCGTATTCATTCGGCCGAAGCGGCGTGCCCGCCACGCCATGATCAACCACCACGTTATGCGCATGCCCGATCAACACCTTGCCGCGATCGCCCGCCAACCGCATGAAGCTCTCGGCGGCCAAGCGTTTATCGGGCAAGAAATAAAACGCGTCGTGGCAAAACACCGTAGTGCCAGAAGGCGTCGTAACCGGCGGGCGAGCGGCGTCGCCACACACCAGTTCCACGTCGGGCGCGATGAATTTCTTAGCCAGCCAAAGTTTGGCGAACACCACATCGACACCCGCCGATGCAACGTCGCGTATCGACAGCTCGCGCAAGAATTGGCCAATACCGCACGCGAGTTCCAACACCACGCTCGGTGGTCGACCGAATTGGGCGAGCAAGCCAAGGCCCGATAAAAACGTGGGCGTGGACGTGCGATGCGCGAAGTAATCGGCGACCGGGCCAAAGTTCAACATCCGCATCGCCTCGCGCAACGAAATACGCCGTGCGTTCACATGATCGACGAGCGCACGTGTTGTCTCGATCGTGGGCGGCGCGAGCGGCGCGAACGGATCTTGGTCGGTTAATAAAAGCGCGCGCGCGGTGACGTCATCGCCGCGTTCGAGTGCTTCAAGAACATGCCGGCGTACGTCGTTGCGATCCGCGCGCAAGTACGCGATGCCGTCAACGATTGGCCAGTGTTGAAGTCCGTCGGACAACACATACTCGCTAATTCGATGCAACGGCTTGCCAGTGATCGGATTTAGTAATGCGAGCGCCGTCATATCACCAACCTCGCCGCATGCAGCACACGGTCTTGAAACGGTTTTAGCGGGCCTGGATGCACGAGTTCGAGCGTATCGAGCGCATAGTCGAGTCGAAAGCGTGCGACTTCGTCGTAATGCGCGGCTTCAAGCACGCGGTCGATCACATCGGCCGCATGAAACGCTTCGGCCGAGACGTCGCTTGGCGCGGCCAGCAGCGCGTGGGAGTCACGTACTTGCATCGCTAACGACTTAGGCATGACATCCAATGCCTGCGCCGTTAGACGATTCATCAATGGTTCGAGATGCTCGCCCAGCAGTGCCTCGCCGGCGAATCCCGCGTCGGGTAAGACCGCGTTATGCAAATGGTGTGAAAGCGCGGCCAGGAATGGGCCCGCGACATCGGCCTGCGCCTGCCCCGCGAGGATGACCGCGCTTACACCCACCACGTAGCAATGATCGGCATGGCTTTCGGGCGGCTCGAGCACGAGCCGTGGTTGCGTGGGATGCGTTGCGCCCGCGCGCGGTTGGTCTTGCAACGCGGTCACGAACACCGGCGTCGAGCGGCCGTGTTCGTCGCCGTGTTGCACTAAGTCCGGTACCGCTTGCACGAGGCGTTCGAGTAGCGCGGGCGCGAGGTCTTGCGCGGCTTTAGGAACCGCGCGTTCGTACACCGCTTCGATGCGCGCATCGTCAAGCCCGCCACATCGCAAGGTGCGGGTATTCATTCCCGCCAGCTCCACCGCGGCGACGGCCGCGGCTGCTTCGCGAATCGCTACCGCGCACACGTCATCGCCCGCCATTAACGCGCTCCACGCTCGCGCAAACCCCCGTTGCGCGAGACTGCGGTGCGGTACCTCCGCCGTTTTAATGCGCTTTAAATCGTTAAAGCGTTTAAGCAGCGGCGTGAGCGAGGCGAGATGGGCACTTAGTTTGGGTTCGTGCTCACGAAGCACGAGCCGCTCCCACGATGGGCGAAGCATTCGCGAAACGATTTACCCGTTTGATCGCTTCGGTCATTGCCGCATGGTCAACCTCGTGGACCTCAAGTGGTTTACCCACGCCTTCGAGCATCGTGAGCGTAAGACGCCCACCTAAGTGCTGCCTAAACTCTTCGAGGCCGGCGAACAAGGCGTCGGTGTCGTGCATCGCTGGGTGATCGAGCGGCAAGCCCAACGCTTGAAGGGTATGCAGCACCTTGTCCGCATCCGACTGTGGCAAGCCATGCACGATCGACGAATACACGGTATCCACCGCCACGCCAATGCTCACGGCTTCACCATGACGAACCGCGAAATTCGTGACCGCCTCCAGCCGATGCGCGGACCAATGACCGTAATCGAGCGGCCGGGCTTCGAGTGCCTCGAACGGATCGCCACCGCGCGTGATGTGGTCCAAATGCAATTGGGCGGAGGCACGAATCGCCGACATCGCCGCCGACGTTTCACGCGCACGAATGCGATGCGCGTCGCGATAAAGCCGATCAAATCCAATTTCCGACTTCAATAACGACACCTTCACCGCTTCCGCGAATCCAGCCATGAAATCGCGATCGGGTAAGGACTGCAGCAACGTAGTGTCGTTGATCACTGCCCAAGGCACGGCGAAGGTACCAAGCCAGTTTTTCTTGCCAAAGCGATTCACCGCATTCTTCACGCCCACGCCGCTATCGGCTTGGCCTAAGGTCGTCGTGGGTAAGCGAACCAAACGAATGCCGCGATGCGCGGTCGCGGCGGCGAAGCCCACCGCGTCCAACACCGCGCCACCGCCAATCACCACGATGTAACTGCGGCGATCAAGATCGGCATCGTTAATCGCTTCGAGAAAACGCTCCACATGCGCCCAATCGTTTTTCACCGCTTCGCCGCCCACCGCGACGTGAATACCCGCGGGCCTTAGTTCGTCGGCGCGCTCATCGAGAAACTCCTGCACATCGTCTAACAGTTCGGGCCGCGCGCTGGTGACATGACGATCGATCCAAAACTGAACCTTCGGCGCGAGTTCGCCGGATGGCTCGAGCACGCGAGCCAATACATGACGCTCCGCGCCCAGCACATCGCTGGTGAAGAGCAAACGTTGAACAAAGGGAACGGAGAAGGTTTCGGTGCCGGGTTCATCGAGGTCCGGCATGGCGGTTAAAGGAAGGGATGCGACAGAGTGGAGTCGAGTCATAAAGTAGGCTCCCCGCGCGACGCCCCCGATACCAATATCGGGCGAAAAGCAATCGGCGGCGGCCTACTTCAGCAACCACAGTGCCGCGATCGCGGCACCGCAACACCTAGGTAAAGTCTGCTTGCCTCAGGTCTTATATAAGACATAAGATATCGAGGACTTTTTCATGCACCCGCGCCGCCCGCCCGCGCCTCTTTAAAATCCCGCGCTTCCCAAGGAGAACCGCATGCCTCACAACCTCTTCGGCACCTTAAAGTCCTTTAAGACTGGCACCGGAAAAAGCAAGTTTTATTCGCTGCCCGCGCTTGAAGAAGCGCTGGGCGTGAAGATTAGTCGCCTGCCCGTTTCGATTCGCATCGTGCTGGAATCGGTACTGCGTAACTATGACGATAAAAAAATTACTGAAGAACACGTCAGGCAGCTTGCAAATTGGAAACCCAATGCCAAACGCGAGGATGAAATTCCCTTCGTCGTCGCGCGTGTCGTATTACAAGATTTCACCGGCGTGCCCTTGCTTGCCGACCTTGCCGCGATGCGCAACGTAGCGCACGCCATGGGCCAAAACCCGAAGAAGATCGAGCCGCTCGTCCCCGTCGACTTAGTCGTCGACCACAGCGTGCAGGTGGATTACTACCGCCAGAAGGACGCGCTCGATCTCAATATGAAGTTGGAATTCCAGCGCAACGAAGAGCGCTACCAATTCATGAAATGGGGCATGCAAGCGTTCGACACCTTCCGCGTCGTGCCGCCTGGCATTGGCATCGTTCACCAAGTCAACCTTGAGTACCTCGCGCGCGGCGTGCACACCAATAAGGAAGGCGTGACGTACTTCGATTCACTCGTCGGCACCGACTCTCATACGACGATGATCAATGGCATTGGCGTGGTCGGTTGGGGCGTGGGTGGCATCGAGGCCGAGGCCGGCATGCTTGGACAACCGGTGTACTTCCTCACGCCCGATGTCGTCGGCTTCGAACTCAAAGGCCGCCTGCGCGAAGGCATTACCGCGACCGACTTAGTCCTGACCGTGACCGAAATGCTGCGCAGGGAAAAAGTCGTCGGCAAATTCGTCGAATTCTTTGGCGAAGGCGTGGAAGCGCTAGGCTTGGCTGATCGCGCGACCATCGCCAACATGGCGCCCGAATACGGCGCGACCATGGGCTTCTTCCCGGTCGACAGCGCGACTATCGATTACTTCGAGGCCACCGGTCGTACGCCCGAAGAGATCGACGCGTTCAAGAAGTACTTCAAGGCTCAAGGCATGTACGGCGTGCCACGCGCGGGCGATATCGATTACACCAAGGTCGTCACGCTTGAGTTGGATACCGTTGCGCCCTCGCTCGCCGGTCCTAAGCGTCCGCAAGACCGTATTGAAATCGGCAACGTCAGCAATACGTTCTCGACATTGTTCAGCAAGCCTGTTGCTGAGAACGGCTTTAATAAGCCCGCCGAACAACTTACGCAGGAATACACCACCAGCAACGGCATCAAGGTCAAGAACGGCGATGTGTTGATCGCCGCGATCACCTCGTGCACGAACACGAGCAACCCCGGTGTGCTAATGGCCGCGGGCATTCTCGCGAAGAAAGCGGTTGAGCGCGGCTTGACGGTAGCTCCGCATATCAAGACATCGCTCGCTCCAGGCTCGCGCGTCGTCACGCAATACCTAAAGAAAGCGGGCTTGCTGCCCTACCTCGAAAAATTAGGCTTTCCCATCACCGCCTACGGCTGCACGACATGCATCGGTAACGCGGGCGATCTCACTCCGGAACTCAACGAAGTCATTCAACAAAACGACTTAGTGTGCGCGGCCGTGCTTTCGGGCAACCGTAACTTCGAAGCGCGCATTCATCCGAACATCAAGGCTAACTTCCTCGCCTCGCCGCCCTTGGTCGTCGCATACGCCATCGCTGGCAATGTGATGAAAGACCTCATGACCGAGCCCGTGGGCAAGGACAAGAAAGGCCGCGATGTATGGATCGGCGATATTTGGCCGTCGAGCACCGAGATTCGCGCCGCGATCAAAGCCGGCATGGACGCCGACCAATATCGCGACAACTACCGCAAGCTCACGCGCAAGGGCGACTTGTGGAGCCAAGTGCCCGCCGCCGAAGGCCAGGTCTACGACTGGCCCACGAGCACCTACATCGCCGAGCCGCCGTTCTTCTCGGGCTTTGGCATGGAACCGGGCAGTGTCTCCACCAACATCAGCGGCGCACGGGCCTTAGGCATCTTTGGCGACTCCATCACCACCGACCACATCTCGCCCGCCGGCTCGATCAAGGAAACCTCGCCCGCGGGTAAATGGCTGGTCGCCAACGGCGTCACTAAGGTTGACTTCAATAGCTATGGCGCGCGCCGTGGCAACCACGAAGTCATGATGCGCGGCACGTTCGCCAACGTACGCATCAAGAACCTCATGATCCCGTTGAAAGTCGATGGCTCACGCGTGGAAGGCGGCGTGACGATTCATCAACCCAGCGGCGAACAAATGTCGATTTACGACGCCGCGATGAAGTACATCGACGCCGGCACGCCCACGGTGGTCTTCGGTGGCGAGGAATACGGCACTGGCTCCTCGCGTGATTGGGCTGCGAAAGGCACGCAGCTTCTAGGCGTCAAAGCGGTCATAGCGCGCAGCTTCGAACGGATTCACCGCAGCAACTTAGTCGGCATGGGCGTGTTGCCATTGCAATTCAAAGGCAACGACAGCGCCGAGTCCTTAGGACTCAAAGGCGATGAAACGTTTGACGTCGTCATCCCGGCGCTTAAGCCGCAATCGAAAGCCACCTTAGTGATCACCGAGCCGAACGGCACCAAGCGCGAGGTTGGATTGCTGCTGCGTATCGATACGCCAATCGAGGTGGACTACTACAAGCACGGCGGCATCTTGCCGTTTGTGTTGAGGCAGTTGCTAGCGGCGTAATCGATTGAACGCCTGGTGAATAAAAAACAGCCGCTGATGCGGCTGTTTTTTTAATTAGATGACGAATCGCGGGAAGAACTATTGGCGGGTTGCGGGTGGAGCTTTTGTCGACGCCCCATCCAACACCTGCACGAAAATCTCGTCGCCCTTCACCATCCCCAATTCAAACCGCGCGCGCTCTTCGATCGCGGCCGTGCCATCGCGCAAGTCTTTCACCTCGCCTTCAAGCGCGGCGTTGCGCGCACGCAGTTCGGTATTGACGGTGCGCTGCGCCTCGAGCTTTCGTTCACGCTCCCATACCTTCAACCACCCGCCTTCGCCGAACCATAACGGCCATTGCAATCCGACAGCGAGTAATGCGAGAACGATAGCGACGAGGCGCATAAACAAAAACTAATTAACCGAGGTTATAAAACGCGTCGCGGCCCGGATAGCTTGCAACATCGCCTAAGTCTTCTTCGATGCGCAGCAATTGGTTGTACTTCGCGACACGGTCCGAGCGCGACATCGAACCGGTCTTGATTTGCAATGCATTGGTACCCACCGCAATGTCGGCGATCGTCGCGTCCTCAGTTTCGCCTGAACGGTGCGAAACCACAGCGGTGTAATTCGCACGCTTGGCCATCTCGATTGCGGCAAACGTCTCAGTCAACGTACCAATTTGATTGATCTTGATAAGAATCGAGTTGGCAACGCCTTGTTGAATGCCTTCGCGAAGGATCTTGGTATTGGTCACGAATAAATCGTCGCCGACCAATTGCACGCTGTCGCCTAAGCGTTCGGTCAAGTGCTTCCAACCAGCCCAATCGTTTTCGGCCATGCCGTCTTCGATCGTGATGATGGGGTACTTCTCGCACCAGGTGGACAACATCGACGTCCAGTCTTGCGCGCTCAGCACCAGGCCTTCGCCTTCGAGGTGGTATTTGCCGTCCTTGTAAAACTCGCTGGACGCGCAGTCCAAGCCGAGGGCTACTTGCGTGCCTGGCTCGTAGCCCGCTTTCTCGATCGCTTCGAGAATGATCTTGATCGCGTCTTCGTGTGACTTAAGCGAGGGCGCGAATCCACCTTCATCGCCGACCGCCGTATTCAAACCGCGGTCATGCAGCGTCTTCTTCAACGCATGAAACACCTCGGCGCCGGTACGCACGGCTTCGCGAAAATTTTTCGCGCCGATCGGCAGAATCATGAACTCTTGCAAGTCGAGGTTGTTATCGGCATGCGCGCCGCCGTTGATGATGTTCATCATCGGCACCGGCAGCGACATCGCGCCTGAACCGCCGAAGTAGCGATACAACGGCAACCCGCTTTCCTCGGCCGCCGCTTTAGCCACCGCCATCGATACGGCGAGCAATGCGTTCGCACCCAAGCGCGATTTGTTTTCCGTGCCATCGAGGTCGATCAACGTGCGATCGAGAAACGCTTGCTCGGCCGCGTCCAAGCCCATCACGGCTTCGGAAATTTCGGTGTTGATGTTCTCGACCGCCTTGAGCACGCCTCTGCCTAAGTAGCGTGATTTATCGCCGTCGCGAAGCTCGATCGCTTCGCGCGAGCCGGTGGACGCGCCAGACGGCACGGCCGCGCGGCCCATGGCGCCAGACTCAAGCAATACATCGCATTCGACGGTGGGATTGCCGCGGCTATCAATTACTTCGCGGCCGATGATATCGACGATCGAGGACACAGGATTTCCTTAATGAGGATGAAGAAAAAGAAGCTGGTAATACTTGTGCGGCGCGCTTATGCAGGATTTACGCCTGCCTAAGTTTTAGGCAGGGGGCGCGTTGTTATTCCGCGTTAAAACGAGGCTTCGAGAAAGCCTCCACGCTTGGTCAGCGCGTCGAGGCCGGCCAGCGTTTCGAGTAATTCGCGCATTTTGTTGAGCGGCACGGCGTTCGGCCCATCGCTCTTGGCATTCGCTGGATCGGGATGCGTTTCCATGAACAAACCCGCGATGCCAACCGCCACCGCCGCGCGCGCCAATACCGGCACGAACTCGCGTTGTCCGCCCGAGCTTGTGCCCTGCCCGCCCGGCAATTGAACCGAGTGCGTCGCATCGAACACCACCGGGCAATTCGTCTCGCGCATGATGGCGAGCGAACGCATATCGGACACTAAGTTGTTGTAGCCAAAGCTCGCGCCGCGCTCGCACACCATGATGTTGCGGCCATCGCCGCCCGCCTCGATCGCGGCCTCGCGCGCTTTATCGACCACGTTTTTCATATCGGTCGGCGCGAGGAACTGACCCTTCTTGATATTGACTGGCTTGCCCGCGCTTGCCGCCGCGCGAATGAAATTGGTTTGGCGGCATAAGAACGCGGGCGTTTGCAATACATCGACCACGGCCGCGACCGGCGCGATTTCTTCCGTCTCGTGCACGTCGGTCAATACGGGTACGCCAATTTGTCGCTTCACTTCCGACAAAATCTTCAACCCGTTATCCATGCCGAGACCGCGAAAACTCTTACCCGAACTGCGGTTGGCTTTGTCGTAACTCGATTTGTAGATGAACGGAATATTGAGCGCCGACGTGATTTCCTTTAGCCGGCCCGCCGTGTCGATGGCAAGTTCGAGCGACTCGATCACGCACGGCCCGGCGATTAAAAACATCGGCCGATCAAGACCGGCTTCGAAATGACATAAGGCGATCGTGCCGGGCTGCGTGACTTTGGCATCCATCGAATAAAACTCCTATCAAGCGACGGCTTTCACCGCTTTCAACGGTGCGCCTTTCGTGGCGGTTTGATGCGCGAGCGCCGCGCGCACGAAGGCTTTGAACAAGGGATGTCCGTCGCGCGGCGTACTCGTGAATTCCGGATGAAACTGCACGCCGATGAAAAACGGATGCTCGGTACGCGGCAGTTCCATGATTTCGCACAGCCCTTCGCGCGGCGTGATCGCCGAAATCACCACCCCAGCTTTTTCAATGCGTTCGAGGTAATGATTGTTTGCTTCGTAGCGATGACGATGGCGTTCATTGACTTCGGCGCCGTAAATCTCGCGGGCGAGCGAGCCTTCCTTCGTGGGCACGCGTTGCGCGCCTAAGCGCATCGTGCCGCCGAGATCGGAATTCGCATCGCGCTTTTCGACCTTGCCATCGCGGTCTTGCCATTCGTCGATCAATGCGATGACCGGATGCGGCGTATCAAGATCAAACTCGGTCGAGTTCGCGCCTTCGAGCCCGCAAAGATCGCGCGCGATTTCAATCATCGCGATCTGCATGCCAAGGCAAATACCTAAGTACGGCACTTTGTGTTCGCGCGCGTAACGCGCCGCCGCGATCTTGCCTTCCACGCCGCGCTTGCCAAAGCCGCCCGGCACCAAGATCGCGTCGTAACGCGCAAGGCTTTCGGTGCCCTTGGACTCGATTTCCTCCGAGTCGATGTACTCGACGACCACCTTGGTCCGTGTATGAATGCCCGCGTGCGTCAGCGCTTCGGTCAGCGACTTATACGACTCGGTCAAGTCCACATACTTACCGACCATGCCGATCGTGACTTGATGCTCGGGGTTCTCAAGCGCCTCGACCAATCGGTTCCACGCAAGCAAATTAGCCGGACGCGCGGAAATACCTAAGGTCCAGCACAAAATATCGTCGAGCTTTTGAGCGTGCAGCATCGCCGGAATCTTGTAGATGCTGTCGGCGTCCCACACGCTGATCACCGCGTCTAGCGGTACGTTGCTAAACAGGCTGATCTTGGCGCGATCGTCTTCGGGAATGGGTCGGTCCGCACGGCACAACAACATCGTTGGCGAAATGCCAATCTCGCGCAGCTTTTGCACGCTGTGTTGCGTCGGCTTGGTTTTGAGCTCGCCCGCGCTTGCGATGTAAGGCACGAGCGTTAGATGCACGAAGGCCGCGCCACCACGCCCAAGTCGCAAACTCATTTGCCGCGCGGCTTCCAAGAACGGCAGCGATTCAATATCGCCCACCGTGCCGCCGATTTCAACGATGGCGATGTCCGCTTGGCCGTCCCACGCGGCACGCGCGCCGCGCTCGATGCACTCTTGAATCTCGTTGGTGACGTGCGGAATCACCTGCACCGTCTTGCCGAGATACTCGCCACGCCGTTCCTTGCGGATCACGGACTCGTAGATTTGCCCGGTCGTGAAGTTGTTGACCTTGCGCATCTTGGCACTGATGAAGCGCTCGTAATGCCCGAGGTCTAGATCGGTCTCCGCGCCGTCTTCGGTCACGAATACTTCACCGTGTTGAAACGGCGACATCGTGCCCGGATCGACGTTGATGTACGGATCGAGCTTGAGAAGAGTGACTTTGAGTCCGCGCGATTCGAGGATCGCGGCGAGGGAAGCGGCCGCGATGCCTTTACCTAACGAAGACACCACGCCACCGGTGACGAATACAAATTTGGTCATGAAGGCCTCACCGGAAAGCCGAATTATACGGGCAGGCGACGAGGCGTCGGCGGCGCGGCCATAATTCGTCGCCATGGCATCCACTTCGCATTCCACTCAGCCCGCCTCCATGCCACGATTTGGCGGCGTCGACGCGCTGCGCGGTTTCGCGGTCGCGATGATGATCGCCTACCACTTGTGCTACGACCTTACGTGGTTCGGCTACGCGAATTGGCGATTGCTCGACGATATTCGTTGGATCGTTTGGCGCAACGTGATCGTCACCACGTTTTTATTCGTCGTTGGCTTATCGCTTGCGCTACGCGGCGCGCTCAGGGCGAGCGAGCGCGCATTTTGGATGCGTTGGTTGCAAATCGCGGGGGCCGCGGCGCTCGTCAGTGTCGTCACTTGGGTGCAGTTTGGTCCGCGTTTCGTGTACTTCGGCATCTTGCATTTCATCGCGGCGGCGCTGTTGATTGGTCGGCTTTTAAGGCCTCTTGGCATATGGAACGCGGTGCTCGGCGGCATCGCGATCGTCGCCGGCGTGTCGTGGTCCGATCCATCGTTCACGCCGCGTACGTTGAATTGGATCGGCTTTTCTCCGACCAAACCGCTTACCGAAGATTACGTGCCGTTATTCCCGTGGCTCGGCGTGGTGTTGTGTGGTCTTGCGTTCGGCCACGCATGGCGGCGTCGACGATTTACCGCGGTTCCAGGCCTAACGGCCTTGCATGACGCGCTGCCCGCGTTTGTCCAGCATGTTCTGCGTTTTTTAGGGCGTTACAGCTTGTCGATCTACCTCGTGCATCAACCAATATTGATGGGCGTGTTGTGGCTCGCGAAGCACGCCACGGGTTAAATGATTAAAAGCGCTTTATCCATTCCAGTACACGCTGAGTTCGCTCGCTCCATGGTGGATTGAACCAGCTCAACGCATTCCAACGCGATTGAATGAAAACGGGTTTGAGCTTGCTAAACGTATCGAACCCCCAACGGCCGTGGTAATGCCCCATGCCCGACGGGCCGATGCCGCCAAACGGCAAGCCTTCTTGCGCGACGTGGATCAAAGTGTCGTTCACCGCCACGCCACCAGCATGCGTGACGCGCAAGGCATGTTCGGTACGCCGTCGATCGTGATCGAACCAGTACAACGCCAACGGGCGCGGACGACGGCGGATATACGACAACGCATCCTCCACCCGCTCATAGGCGATGACTGGAAGAACGGGGCCAAAAATTTCCTCGCGCATCAACGCGCTGTTGGACGGCGCGTCGAACACCAACAGTGGCGCGAGGCGATGCGTCGAATCGTCACGCACGGGCCCGGCGAATAACGGTTCGATGCGCGCGCCTTGTCGAACGACATCGTCGATCAATTGCGTTAGACGCTCGTAATGATGCTGGTCGATGACGCTGCAATAGTCGCGCTGATTTAGCCCGCTCGGATACATCCGTTGCGCCTGCGTGCGACACGCCGATGCGAAATTGTTTAACTCATTGCGTGGCACGACTACGTAATCGGGCGCGATGCATGTTTGCCCGGCGTTTATCAATTTGCCAAACACGATGCGCTCTGCCGCCTTGTCAAGCGAATAGCCAGGCGCGATCACGCACGGCGACTTTCCGCCAAGTTCAAGCGTGACGGGAGTGAGATTCGCCGACGCCGCGCGCATCACCTTGCGTCCAACACGAGTCGACCCGGTAAACAAGAGATGGTCGAAAGGCAAACGCGTGAAGGCGCTTGCCACGTCCACGTCACCGTGCACGACGGCGACCTCGTCGGGCGAAAAACGCCGCTTGATCAACTCATCGAATACGCGCGCGAATTCGGGCGTGCGCTCGGACAATTTGACGAGCGCGCGATTTCCCGCCGCCAAGGCCGCCACCAGCGGCGCGAAGCAAAGAAACAACGGGTAATTCCAGGGCACCATGATGCCCACCACGCCAAGCGGCTGCGGCATTACGCACGATCGCGCGGGCCAAAACCATCGCGATGTCGTGGCGCGACGCGCACGCATCCATGAACGTCCGTAGCGCAACGCCTGCTTCACGCTTTGCACGCTCGGCAACACCTCGACCAATTGCGTTTCGGTTTGCGAGCGATGACCGAAATCGTGCGCGATCGCCATGGCGATTTCCGCGTCGTGCTCGCGCAAAAGCTCGCCTAAGCGTTCCAGACGATCGCGCCGCTTCGGCCATGTGGGAAACGGTTCGCGCGCATACGCACGACGTTGAATTTCGAACAGCGCGACCAGCGGCGAAACGAATGCATCCATGAAGTCGTAGACATAAAAAAGGCCGCCGAAGCAGCCTTAGCTTTTTAGATTACGAAGCGTTTATCGCAATGCTTCGTACAAGGGCAAGGTTAGAAACTCGGTGAACTCATCCTTGGTACTCATTTGCTCGAAGATGCGCGCTGCTTGGTCATAGGTTGCGCCCGTGCCCGCCACCGCCTTCACCTTCGCGAGTTCTTCGGGAATCATCGCGCGGACCATGTCGGCGGTGACTTTACGGCCATCGTCCAACACGCCCTTGGGCGAGCGAATCCATTGCCACACTTGCGAGCGCGAGATTTCAGCCGTGGCGGCATCTTCCATCAAATTATGAATCGGTACGCAACCGTTGCCGGCCAACCACGACCCCAAGTAATGAATGCCGACGTTGATGTTGTAGCGCAAGCCCGCTTCGGTGATGGGCGTTTCGGGTTGGAAGTTGACGAGGTCGGCGGCGCTGACCTCCACGTCATCGCGTTGCTTGGAAATTTGGTTCGGCTTGTCGCCCAACACCGCCTTGAATTCCTCCATCGCGATCGGCACTAATCCCGGATGCGCTACCCATCCACCGTCATAACCATCGGTCGCGTCGCGCCGCTTGTCGTTGCGTACGCCGCCCATCGCGATGTCGTTCTTCTCGGGGTCGTTCTTGATGGGAATCAAGGCACTCATGCCGCCAATGGCGGGTGCGTTGCGCTTATGACACGTCTTAAGCAACAACAAGGCGTACGCGCGCATGAAGGGCGCGGTCATCGTGACCTTGGAACGATCGGCCAAACAGAAATTTTTATCGACCTTGAACTTCTTGATGCACGAAAAGATGTAGTCCCAACGCCCCGCGTTCAAGCCCGCGCCGTGCTCGCGCAACTCGTACAGGATCTCGTCCATTTGATACGCGGCGACGATGGTTTCGATCAATACCGTCGCCTTGATCGTGCCGCGCGGAATCCCTAACTCGGCCTGCGTCATGATGAAAATATCGTTCCACAAACGCGCTTCGAGATACGACTCCATCTTCGGTAAATAAAAATACGGCCCGCTGCCACGCGCGATCAACTCGCGTGCGTTGTGGAACATGTACAGCGCGAGATCGAAGATGCCACCACTCACGCGCTCACCGTCGACGGTGACGTGCTTCTCCTCCAAATGCCAACCGCGCGGGCGCACGACCAAGGTCGCGACCTGATCGTTGAGTTTGTACTGCTTGCCGTTTTGTTCGAGGCTAATGGTGCGACGAATCGCGTCCATCAAATTGATTTGGCCAGTGATCTGGTTATCCCAATTCGGCGTGTTGCTGTCTTCGAAGTCGGTCATATAGCTATCGGCTCCGGAGTTCAGCGCATTGATGATCATCTTGCGCTCGACGGGACCGGTGATTTCAACGCGACGACATTGAAGATCCTTAGGAATCGGCGCGATCGTCCATGTGCCCTCGCGAATCGATTTCGTCTCGGCGAGAAAATCAAGCTTCTTGCCCGCATCCAATTCAGCGGCCACGCGTTTGCGCGCCTCGAGCAGTTCACGACGACGCGGCTCGAACGCACGATGCAACTTGGCGACCAAGGCCAAGGCCTCGGGCGTCAGGATCGCATCGAAACCAGGTTTGATCGGCGCATGAATGTGCACGCCGGCGGGAGTATCGAAAGGCATGGGAATCTCCTCGTGAATGTAGGGGCAAGAGTGAAGGTGAACGTTTTAAAAATGCGGTGAAAACTCGGGCCGCATCACAACGCCTGCAAAGGCTGCAACGTCATCCAAGGTACGACCTTCGTGATGCGGCCGTACGCCAAGTTGATCCGCCGGCGCCTCGGTGCGATTGATCCAACAAGTACGAAAGCCGCACCACGCCGCGCCCGCCACGTCCCAACCGTTGCTTGAGACAAACAAGATGCGTTCGCTCACGCAGCCAAAACGATCGGTCGCCAAGCTGTACGCCTCGGGCGCCGTTTTGTACTTACCCACCGTGTCCACGCTGAGCACGGCGTCCAATAGCGGCGCGAGATCGGCATGCGCGACGGCCGGCCCAAGCATGGCCGGGTCTCCGTTGGACAAGATGGCCGTGGAAAGCCCTAAGCCACGCAAGCGCTCGATCGCACGATGCACCTCGGGGTAGGCATCGAGCCGCTCGTATTCGCACATCAACGCATCTTCCGCGCTGGGATCGAGCACCATGCCATGCGCCGCGCACGCATAGCGCAAGGCATCGCGCGTGACGATGGAAAACGGTGCGTAACGATCCGAGAGCGTACGCAATTGCGTGTATTCCACTTGCTTGCTTCGCCATGTATGCGAAATCGCAGAGCCATGACCTGGAAACAATTTCTCGAGCGCCACGATGACGCTGTGGACATCAAACAACGTTCCATAAGCGTCGAACACCACAGCCGTTAGCGGTGCGTAAATGGGCATGGTCATGCTCCTAGAGTAACGGCGCGAGAAGTCACGAATAAGGGGGATTAGTGCAAGGGATTATTTACTTACGGTGACATAATCCATCAGGCCATGGACCGCTTCAAGCAATTGCAAACTTTTGTGGCCGTTGCCGCTAAGGGATCGCTGTCGGCGGTCGCCGCCGCGGAGGATGTCGCGCCGGCAATCATTAGTCGTCGTATGGATGCGCTTGAAGCGCGCCTTGGTGTTCGCTTGCTCGTGCGCACGACCCGCAAGATCACCTTGACCGATGAAGGCAGCGCGTTTCTTGACGACGCGCAACGCATCTTGGCTGAGTTGGAGAACGCCGAATCATCGGTGGCCGAAGGTGGCGCGCGCGTCTCTGGGCACTTGCGCGTTACGGCTCCAGCGGGCTTTGGGCGACGTCACGTGGCGCCGCTCGTGCCGCGCTTTATCGAACAGCATCCGCATGTGAGCATCACGCTCGATTTATCCGACCGCCTCGTCGACCTCGTCAACGAAGGCTTCGATTGCGCGATCCGGATCGGCCACCTTAGCGATTCAAGTTTGATCGGCGTGCGGCTTGCCGACAATCGTCGCGTGGTGGTCGCCTCGCCCGCGTACATTGCTCAACATGGCGAACCTAAAACACCCGACGACTTACTCGCACATCATTGCCTTGGCTTCGGTGTGGGTTCGCAACAACGCGCGTGGACGTTTCGCGTTGGTAAAACCGTTCGGCACATCAAGGTGCACGGACCAATGGAATGCTCGGACGCGACAGTGCTCACCACATGGGCGCGCGAAGGCCATGGGCTGGCGTGGCGCAGCTTATGGGAGGTTGGGGAAGATTTACGATCGGGCGCGTTGGTCGAGGTGTTGGCTGACTACGCCGCGCCTGACAACGGCGTATTCGCGGTATTCGCGCAACGCAAACACCTGCCAGCGCGCGTGCGCGCCTGGGTTGACATGCTGCGCACCACCTACAACGCCTCTGGGTATTGGTAACGGCGCGGCAAGCATTCGCCCGCGCCGCTACCCGCTTACTTAGAGCTTAGGCAGCCTTCTTACCCGCTTGCCCTTCGAAGAATTGCTCGTCCTCCGTCGACCCTTTCAACGCCGTGGTCGACGACTGACCGCCCTCGATCACCTGCGTAACGGCATCGAAGTACCCAGTACCAACTTCGCGCTGATGCTTAACGGCGGTGAAACCTTTTTCCGCCGCCGCGAATTCCGATTCCTGCAACTCGACGAACGCGCTCATCTGATGGCGCGCGTACCCGTATGCTAGGTTGAACATCGAGTAGTTCAATGAATGGAAGCCCGCCAGCGTGATGAACTGGAATTTGTAGCCCATCGCGCCAAGCTCTTTTTGAAACTTGGCGATCGTGGCGTCGTCAAGATTCTTCTTCCAATTAAACGATGGCGAGCAGTTGTACGCGAGCATCTTGCCGGGGAATTTCGCGTGAATAGCCTCGGCGAATTTGCGCGCGTAGGCAAGATCGGGTTTGCCGGTTTCGCACCACACCAAATCGGCGTAAGGCGCATATGCGAGGCCACGAGAGATCGCCTGCTCAAGACCCGGACGCGTGCGATAAAAACCTTCGACCGTACGTTCACCCGTGCAAAACGGTTGGTCGTTTTCATCGACATCGCTGGTAAGTAGGTCGGCTGCCTCGGCATCCGTGCGCGCGACGACGAGCGTCGGCACGCCCATGACATCCGCCGCGAGGCGCGCCGCAATCAACTTGGCCACCGCTTCGCGGGTTGGCACGAGCACCTTGCCGCCCATGTGACCGCACTTCTTGACCGACGCCAATTGATCTTCAAAGTGGACGCCGGCCGCGCCCGCTTCGATCATCGACTTCATCAATTCAAACGCATTTAAGACGCCGCCAAAGCCAGCCTCGGCGTCGGCCACGATCGGCGCGAAGAAATCGATATCGCTCTTACCCTCGGACCATTGAATTTGGTCGGCGCGCTGAAAGGTGTTGTTGATGCGCTTGACCACCATCGGCACCGAATTCGCGGGATACAACGACTGATCCGGGTACATTTCACCGGCCAAGTTCGCGTCGCCCGCCACTTGCCAACCGGACAGATAAATCGCCTTCAAACCCGCCTTGACTTGCTGCATGGCTTGGTTGCCAGTCAACGCGCCCAAGGCATTGACGAACGGCTCGTCGTGCAGCAACGCCCATAGCTTTTCGGCTCCACGTTTCGCCAATGTGTGCTCGATCTGCACCGAACCACGCAAACGTACGACTTCGGTCGCCGAATAACCCCGCGTGATTCCTTGCCAACGAGGATTTTCCAGCCAGTCTTTTTGTAAACGCTGAACTTCGAGTTCGCGGGATGTCATGGTGAGTCTCCTTGAAGGGGTGGGCACATACTACGTTTCGCCCCCAGTCTAGGAGATTTTTTTGCGAAGCAACAACAAAGAAGCCGCAAAAAACAAAATCACAACGTCTTGATCTATAACGCCTTCTTACTTCAAATCCGCATTACAAAATTGGTTTTGCTTAACGAAAAGAAAACTTGCGGCCGCGCATCATGACTTTCCACGATGCGAGAAATAACTTCCGCTAAGTAGAAATCAAGATGCTTGCTCGCTCACGTTTTTAGTGGGAGCGACGGGCCTCAAAATTTCAACCTTGGCCCGTGAACGTACCGCTTCAAGATGCGCGTTTGCTTCCGCCTCGCCCAAAGTGCGCACCAATTGCTGCGATAAGGCACGACGCTGATTCGCGTCGCTCGCATTGGGTTGAGCAACACTGTCAACGCGATAAATCGCATATCCCGCCTGCCCTAGATCCACGCCTACGAAGGCGGGCAGCTTCGCGGCGTCGACGCGCATGACGGCGCGCAAGGCATCCGGTGAAAGTCCATTTGGATTACGACGCGTGACTTTCGTCGGCTCGCCGAATGAAACTTCGCCCTTGCCCGCCTTCAACGCCGTAAGTTTTTCCTCGCCCGTTTTTTGGGCAAGTTCTCGGGCTTGTTCACGCTGAACCGCCGCGCGCACTTCCGCCTCTACCGATTCGAATGGTTGCAAGGCGCGAGGCTGATGACTTGTCACGTGCGCGGCGACAAGCGTGTTGGCCGCAACCTCTACCGCCGCGGTATTACGTTTATTGCGTGTCGCATCGTTGGAGAACACCGCGTCAACGAATTTCGGGTTCGAAAGCAACGGATTGGACGACCCCGCGCTTTCGCGCGTGAATCCTTTCACCGTACGCACCTCGAGTCCTAACTTCTCGGCCACCGGCTTCAAGCTATCGGTTTGCTCGTACACGGTGTTGGTGAAAATTTCGGCCGATTCACCGAATCGACGCATCGCGAGCTGACGACGCAAATCCGTTTCGATTTCAGCGCGTGCTTGCTCAAACGGTTTTACCTGCGCGGGCCGCAAACCCGTAAGTTGAATGACGTGAAACCCGAATTCCGTTTGCACCACTTGGCTGATTTCGCCTTCCTTAAGCGCGAAAACAGCTTCCTCGAACGGCTTGGCCATGGCATCACGACCGAAGAAATCCAAATCGCCACCACGATCCTTCGATCCCGGATCGTCCGAAAACTTACGCGCAAGCTGCTCAAAACTCGCAGGATTCTTTAGAAGCTGGTTGCGTAAATCTTCTGCCTTGTCACGCGCAGCCTTACGTTGCGCTTCGCTTGCGTCGGCACCCACCGCGATCAAGATATGTCGTGCCCTGCGTTGTTCTTCGGTACGAAACTTCGCGGTGTTCTGTTCGTAATAACGCTTGACCTCTTCCGGGTCGAGCTTCACGTCACGCATGACAGCTTCCAGATCGAGCACGACATATTCAATATCGGCTCGCTCAGGCGTTTCGAATGACGACTTATTCGCTTCGTAATACGCCTTCAAAGCCTCTGGACTCGGTTTGATTTGATCTACATACGATGCGGGCTTGAATGACGCCAGTCGAACCGTACGTTCTTGTTCCAA
>DASTRU010000203.1:0-5863 GCA_035761045.1 Burkholderiaceae bacterium
ATCATCTAAACGGATTTGGACTCCGATAACGATCAATACCAACCGTTCGCTTTGAGTGAGTCGCCCCGACTTTTGCGAGATTTCATGGGTGCCTTGCGGGGTGCGCCCAAAAATACGTTCTTCGCTCAACTAAACCTCGGCTCGAATAAGGCAACGAAAGGACCGCGCGCAGCGCCTTTCACACCATTTCAATTCATCAATTACGAATCCCGGAATCCATTCGTCCGAGTCGCGCATTCATGAATAGTAATGCTTTTATCGCACGGTCGATCGACGCGCCGTTAACCGATCAAGCATCACCGCACATTCGCCCACGATTCCACGACGAAACATGAGGACGCACACGACGAAGATAAGACCGGTCACGATGGTGACTGATTCACCCAAGGCGAGAAACCAATTAATACCGGTAAGGTCCGCGAGCCAGCGGCCGAAGTCACCCACCTTGTTTTCGAGAAGAACAATGACAGCCGCGCCTAATATCGGCCCCGTCATCGTGCCCATGCCACCGACGAGAGTCATCAAGATCACCGCGCCCGACATCGTCCAAATAGCGTCGGTCAGCGTTGCGAAACCGAGCAAGGTGGTCTTCATCGCGCCCGCCAGTCCGGTCAGGGCGGCGGACAACACGAAGGCGAGCAACTTAAATCGGTCCACGTCGTAACCCAACGAGATGGCGCGCGGTTCGTTTTCGCGAATCGCCTTCAGCACTTGGCCAAATGGCGAGTGCACCGTTCGATGAATCAACCAAAACGCGGCGGCGACGATGCCGACGATGACGAAGTACAGCGTCAAATCGTCTTGCAAGGAAATCCCGAAGAACGAGCCGCGCGGCACCGACTGTAAGCCGTCCTCGCCGCCAGTAAATGGCGCTTGAAGGAAGAAGAAGTAAAGCATTTGCGCCAGGGCGAGCGTGATCATCGAAAAGTAAATCCCGCTTCGCCGAATCGCGAGCCAGCCAAATAACAAGCCAATCACTGCGCCGGTCAATGCGCCCAAGGCCAGCCCAAGAGGCGTAGGCCAAGCCCAGACTTTCATGGCATGTCCGGCGACATACGCCGCGCCACCAAAAAACGCCGCATGCCCGAACGACAGCAAGCCGGTGTAGCCAATCAACAAGTTAAACGCGCAGGCGAACAACGCGAAACACAACACCTTGGCCATGAAAACGGGATACACACCCAGCGCCGGCAGGATTAACAGTCCGACAAAGAGTGCGATGTAGCCGAGTGATTTACGGTCGGGCGTCATGGAAGAAGTGCTCATTTTTCGCGTCCAAAGAGTCCAGCCGGTCGTAGTAGCAACACGATCGCCATGATCACGAACACGACCGTGGCCGATCCTTCGGGACCGAATAACCGCAGCAGTACATCGCTCACCGGATTGCCTTCTCCTAAAACGAGATCGATCGGCGCCGCGAGGATGCGTCCGAGCAAGCCCGCTTTTGTCAGTCCCTCAATCACGCCAAGCCCAAGCCCGGTCACGATCGCGCCAACAATCGATCCCATGCCGCCAATCACCACCACGGCGAACACAACGATGATCAGATGACTTCCCATGAGCGGCGACACTTGCAAAATAGGCGCGGCAAGAACGCCCGCGAACGCCGCCAGCGCAACGCCGAAGCCATAGGTGAGCGTGATCATGAGCGGCACGTTGACGCCAAACGCCTGGACTAGGCGCGGGTTTTCAGTGCCGGCGCGCAGATAAGCGCCGAGCTTGGTGCGCTCGATCACGAACCATGTGCCAAAGCAAACAAGTAACGAGGCCAGCACGACCCAGCCGCGGTAATTGGGCATGACCATGAAGCCAAGCGACGTAGCTCCGCTCAAGGCATCGGGGACCGGATAAGGTTGGCCCGAGGCACCGTAAAACGACCGAAAGACGCCTTCGATCAATAGCGTGAGACCAAACGTGAGCAGCAAGCCATATAGATGATCGAGCTTGTAAATCCACCGCAGAAACAAGCGTTCGAGCACCAAGCCAAAGGCGCCTACTACTAGCGGCGCAAGAATCAGCATCACCCAATAGTTAAGGCCCAACATCTCCAGGCCCAGCCATGCGAGCATCGCGCCCATCATGTAGAGCGCGCCATGCGCAAAATTGATGACGCCAAGCAAGCCGAAGATCACCGCCAAACCCAGCGACAGCATCGCGTAAAACGATCCGTTGACCAGCCCGAGAAGGAGCTGACCAAACAGCGCCGCAACAGGAACACCAAAGATTTCGGTCATGACTGCCCAGTCAAAATGCTTTGCAGTGAGCGCTGGCTTTCACGCCAGCGCCCAACACAAGACGTGTTATGCCATCATTTATTTTTTAATGAGCGGGCACTTACTTTCAGAAAGCTTGGTATAGGCCTCGTCGGCGGGAATCTTTTGCACGACCTTGTAGTAATCCCATGGCTCCTTGGACTCCGCGGGCGACTTCACTTGCATCAGATACATGTCGTAGCGATGCCGTCCGTCGGGGCCAATTTCTCCGCCCTTGGCGAACATGTCGTTCACCTTCGTGGCTTTCATCTGCTTGACCACCGCGTCGCCGTCGTCGGTGCCCGTGGCCTTGACCGCGTTGAGGTAATGCATGGCCAAGGAATAGTCGCCGGCTTGCAAGGTGGATGGCATGCGCTTCATCTTGTCGAAGAATCGACGGCTCCAAGTGCGCGACTCGGGAGATTGGTTCCAGTACCAGCCGTCGGTTAAGTACATGCCTTCGGTCGCCTTTAGGCCAAGCGAATGCACGTCGTTGATGAACATCAACAAGCCGGCGAGCTTCATCGTCTTGGTCACCCCAAACTCATTGGCGGCCTTGATCGCATTGATCGTGTCGCCGCCCGCGTTGGCGAGTCCGAGAATCTGCGCCTTGCTCGATTGCGCTTGCAACAGGAACGAACTGAAGTCACTCGCGTTAAGAGGGTGCTTGACCGTTCCAACCACCGTGCCGCCCGCCTTCTTCACGACCGCCGCGGTGTCCGCCTGCAAAGACGCGCCAAACGCGTAATCGGCCTGCAAGAAATACCAACTCCTGCCGCCTGCCCTCACCACGGCGTTGCCGGTGCCATTGGCAAGCGCCACGGTGTCGTAGGTGTAGTGAATGGTGTAAGGCGTGCAATCCTCGTTCGTTAAGCGCGCGGTGCCCGCGCCGCTCACCATGAATGGCTTCTTTTTCTCGGCCGCGACCTTAGCCATTGCGAGCGACGTGGCGGAATTAGTGCCGCCAACGAGCATGTCGAGACCCTGCGTATCGAACCATTCACGCGCCTTGCTCGACGCGATATCCGCTTTGTTTTGATGATCGGCGAACAACAACTCGATTTTCTTGCCCGCGATTTGTCCGCCCATATCGGCGATCGCCATGCGAATCGCTTCCACGCCACCCGCGCCGTCGATGTCGGCATACAAGCTCGACATGTCTGTGATGAAACCAATTCTGATGACGTCGCCTGAAATCTTCGATGCTTGTGCATGAGCACCCGTGGCACATGCAAAAGCTAATGCACTTGCTAATACGGTCTTGCGCAATTTCATGGTGGTGTCTCCTTAGGTTTATTGGTTGGAGGTGGTGTTACACGCCAAGCAATTCATCGAGAACCTGGCGCTTGGATTCCAATTCCGCCGACGTAAAGCTTTCGACGATCACGCCGTGCTCCATCACGTAAAAGCGATCGGCCAGCGGCGCGGCGAACCGAAAGTTTTGCTCGACCATGACGATGGTGTAACCCTGCGCCTTGAGCGTGCGAATCATCCGCGCGAGCGTTTGCACGATCACCGGTGCCAGCCCTTCGGAAATCTCGTCGAGGAGAAGCACGTGCGCGCCCGTTCTTAGAATTCGCGCCACCGCAAGCATTTGTTGTTCGCCGCCCGATAAACGCGTGCCCTGACTTTTCGCGCGCGTCTTTAGATTGGGAAACATGGTGTAGATCTCGTCGAGACTCATCCCAATTCGGCCATGCACGCCAAGCGCCGGAGGAAGCATGAGGTTTTCCTCCGCGGTAAGCGAGGCGAAGATGCCGCGCTCCTCGGGGCAATAACCAAGGCCGAGATGCGCGATGCGATGCGTGGGCATGGCGATGGTTTCCACCCCATCGACACGAATCGATCCTTTACGCGCGCCCGTTAGCCCAAAGATCGCGCGTAAGGTGGTCGTGCGACCGGCGCCATTGCGGCCAAGCAAGGACACCACCTCGCCGCTTTGCACGCTTAAATCCACGCCGTGCAACACATGACTCTCGCCGTACCACGCATGCAGCCCGGCGATCTCCAACGCCGGCGTTTTACTTAGCGCTGTCAATGTGCCCCCTGTAGTTCGCCTTCCACGGTGCCCATGTAGGCCTCCATCACGGCAGGATTACGCGACACCTGCGCGTACGGCCCTTCGGCAAGTATCGCGCCGTGTTGTAAAACGGTGATCTTGTCGGCGATGGTGGAAACAACATTCATATTGTGTTCAACCATCAAGATCGTGCGGCCCACGCTTACTTTTTTAATAAGTTGCGTCACGCGCATCACGTCCTCGTGGCCCATGCCTTGAGTCGGCTCGTCAAGCAACATGAGCTTAGGATCCATCGCCAATGTCGTCGCGATTTCAAGCGCGCGTTTGCGTCCATATGGCAGTTCGACCGTGACCGTGTCGGCGAAACTTGCTAGATCGACGGATTCAAGCAACGCCATCGCGCGATCACGCAAAGGCGCCAGCGCTTTTTCGCTACGCCAGAAATGAAACGAGATTCCGGTTTGGCGTTGCAATCCGATGCGCACGTTCTCCAACACCGTAAGGTGTGGAAACACCGCCGAGATTTGAAACGAACGGATTACCCCACGTCGCGCGATTTGCGCGGGGTATTCGCGCGTGATGTCGATTCCGTCGAAAAGAATCGTGCCGCGCGTGGGCGACAAAAACTTAGTCAGCAAGTTAAAGCAGGTGGTCTTGCCCGCACCGTTTGGACCGATCAATGCATGAATATGGCCGCGTTGCACGCTCAGGTTCACGTCATTCACCGCCACGAAGCCTTTGAACTCTTTCGTTAGGCCGCGCGTTTGAAGAATCACATCCTCGGCTGTCGTAACGTTTTGAGTGGCCTCCAACCTGTCCTCCTAACGAAGTAAGTTCGTTGCAAGATGAACGTGCGGCACTGCTTGTGTATCGATACTAAGTGAGGCGAATGACTTAGGGAATCCAAACCTCGATATCAACCGATGCCGCCAAGACACACATACTTGATTTCAAGGTACTCCTCCAATCCGTACGTCGATCCCTCGCGCCCGAGGCCGGATTGTTTAACGCCGCCAAACGGCCCGACTTCATTACTAATGAGTCCGGTATTTACACCGACGATGCCGTATTCCAACGCTTCCATCGTGCGCCAAATGCGACGAATGTCCTTGGAATAAAAATAAGCCGCCAATCCAAACTCGGTATCGTTCGCGGCGCGGATCGCTTCGGCATCGTCCTCGAAACGAAATAAGGGCGCGACGGGACCAAACGTTTCCTCGCGCGCGATCTTCATCGTGCGCGTCACATTGGTGAGCACCGTGGGCGTGAAGAAACGTCCGCTGCTTAGACGTTCTCCCAAACCGACAGGCGCGCCTTCTCCGTTGAGCGGTAAGCGCCGTCCGCCCAAGGCGACGGTCGCTCCATGAGCGAGAGCATCGGCGATGTGCTCTTCCACTTTGGCGACGGCCGCATCATCAATCAACGGACCTTGATCGACGCCCGCTTCGATGCCCACGCCCACCGTCAACTTCGCGGCGCGTTGAGTAAGCCTTGCCGCGAATTCATCGTACACACCGCTTTGCACGTAGATGCGATTCGCGCACACGCAGGTTTGTCCGGCATTGCGGTACTTACTTGAGATAGCCCCTTC
>DASTRU010000204.1:0-9799 GCA_035761045.1 Burkholderiaceae bacterium
CGGCCACCATCAAGGGCACGCGCGCTTGTTGATACACGTCGATCGACGCCATTCCGACACCGGTGTTTACGACGCCGATCGCGGCGCTCACGTCGGTCCTAACGAATTCCTCAGCAATCTTTCTTCCTAATGCTGGATTCGCTCGGTCATCGCGTTCAATCAGTTCGATTGGACGTCCGAGCGCGCCGCCTAAGGCATTGAGTTCACGCGCGGCCAAACGAATACCGTTGCGCATGCTTTCGCCCATCGGCGCGGAGCCGCCCGTGAAAGGTCCCGACACACCAAGACGGATGGGCTCTGCTTGAGACGATGCCGGCCGCAGTGAATTCATGCTCGCCATGGCGACTAAGGCCAGCCACGCACGACGTCGCGAATTGGAAAATTTCCCGAAATGCATAGAGCTTTTTTCCCGTCCTTCGACTTCTTCACCCTATCTCGCACTAAGCAAATGACCGATAAGCAAGAGTCGAGCGCGTTCGAACGAACGCTAAGTCGTACGTTGGAATGCAAGCGCGTCGGATTTCTTAGGTTTATCGCTACACTCGTTTGATGGAACGCTCGCCCACCGCAACTTTGTTGCCATCTCAATCGCGCCTCGGCGCGCCTCGCCGGTTTGGTCGTTGGCCGCGTTGGTATTGGATGACGCCCGTCGTATCGATCGCGCTTTTCATCGGCATGATGGCCACCATCATTTGGTGGTTGACGGAACAAGAGATGGCTTTGAAGCGCGACACCTTGTTGCGCGATGTCGAGTCGGCGCAGCAGACGATGCGCATCAAGCTGTTGTCCAACCAAGACGCCATCGTCGCCTTGGGACGCGACATCGCGGCGCGCCAACTCGACGAAACCACCTTTAACGTGCAAGCGCGCGAATTCATCGATGCGCACCGTGAACTCGTCGCCATCGCCTATCTCGACGACATGCGCATCGCGCGTTGGGTGGCCGCGGCGCCGCAACTCACGGGCGCGGGGTTTCGTCGCATCAACGAATTAGTGGATGAACCCGAATCGTTTTGGGCGTATGACTTAGCGCGCGACGATCGACGACCCACCTACACCCGACCGTTTCTCGCGCCCACCGGCGATGTGTTTCTCGAACTGCACGTGCCCGTGTTTCGCGGCACTCGATTCGTCGGCAGCGTGGTCGCCACGTATTCCGTCGCGCAAATGCTCGAGCATCTCGTGCCGGTGGAAACACGCCGCAAGTACAAGGTGTCGATGGTCGACGAAGGCGGTAGTCATCTCGCCGCGAGTACGTCGCGCTCGGTGGCCGAAGCCACGCTGTTTTACGAGCTTCCCGTCGATCCTCCAGGGTTTGGCGTATTCGTTCGCGCGTATTCCTATTCGGCGCGGCCGCAGTTTTCCGAAAGCCTGTTGCTTTGGCTGGTGCTTGGGCTTTGCGCGTTCATCGTGTGGTCGTTGATCGTGCTGTGGCGGCATATGCGACGCCGCGCGTTGGCGGAACAGGCCGTGGTGCAAGAAACGAATTTCCGCCGGGCGATGGAAAACTCCATCTCCACTGGCATGCGAGCGATCGACTTGCAAGGCCGCATCACCTACGTCAACGCCGCGTTTTGCCGCATGACGGGCTACACCGAAGGCGAGTTCTTGGGTCGCATACCACCTTATCCCTATTGGGAAAGCGAAAGCTTGCAAGAACACGCACGCAATCTCGACCTCATCCTTACGGGCCGCGCGCCGCAAGAAGGCATCGAAACCATCGTGGTACGCAAGGACGGCACGCGCTTCGATGCGCGCATGTACGTCTCACCCTTGATCGACGAACGCGGTATTCAAACCGGTTGGATGACGTCGATGACCGACATCACCCAAGCCAAGCGCGTGCGCGAGAACCTAGCCGCCGCGCACGAACGCTTCACCACCGTGCTTGAAGGGTTGGACGCGGCCGTGTCCGTATTCGCCGACGACGCCAAGGACCAGCGTGGCGAGCTGCTATTCGCCAATCGCTATTACCTCCAATGGTTTGGCAACGACGCGGCTGGTCATGTGGAGTTATCGGGCTCGATGGCAAATGAAGAATCAACCGACGGCGTGGCGCACGAAGTGTTTTCCGCCACGGCCCATCGTTGGTTTGAAGTGCGTCGCCGTCGCACGGAATGGGTGGACGGCCGCATCGTGCAAATGCAAATCGCCACCGACATCACCCAGCGCAAGGAGGCCGAGGATCTGTCGCGACAACAACAAGAAAAAGTCGCGTTGACATCGCGTCTCATCACCATGGGCGAGATGGCGTCGAGCATCGCGCATGAACTCAATCAACCACTAACCGCGATCGCGAATTATTCGATGGGCACGGTGGCGCGCATGCGCGCGCAACTCGCGCAAGGCCGCACGCCGAATCCCGAAGATTTATTGCCCGCGCTGGAAAAAACCAGCGCGCAAGCACAACGTGCCGGTGCGATCGTTCGACGCATTCGCGAATTCGTTAAGCGCAGTGAACCGAACCGACGCTTGACCGACGTGCGCGCCATCATCGAGGACGCGCAAGGGTTGGTGGACATCGAAGCCGCCAAGCGACGCATTCGCATCGAGGTGGAGGTTCAATCGCACATTCCGCGCGTGCCGGTCGATCCAATTCTGATCGAACAAGTGCTTATCAACCTCATGAAAAACGGCATTGACGCGATGGCGAATACCGGGCGCGACCGTTTGAGCGTGCGCGTTTACGCAACGCCCGCGCAAGCGCCCGAATGGCTTGCGATCGATGTCGTCGATCGAGGCGTCGGCATTCCCGAAGACGCGCTCGAAAAATTGTTCGAACCGTTTTACACGACGAAGAGCGAGGGCATGGGCATGGGGCTCAACATCTGCCGCTCGATCATCGAGTTTCATCAAGGCCGGCTTTGGGCCGAAAATAACGCCCGCGACGGCAACGGCGAGCCAGGCTGCACGTTTCACGTATGGTTGCCGCTCGTTCGCGGCGGTGCGCGCGCCGTCATCGCCGAGCCCGAAGAAGCCGCCCTTCCCCCTAAGTAAATCGTTGCGTTAAGGAGTCGCCGTGTCGATCGTGTCCCCGCCCGTCGTTTCGCAAACCGCCAGCGTCTTCGTCGTGGACGACGATGAAGCGGTGCGCGACTCGCTCAAATGGCTGCTCGACGCCAACGGCTATCGCGTGGACGTTTACGACTCGGCCGAATTGTTCTTGGAAGAATTCGATCCCGCGCGCTTGGGCGTGTTGATCCTCGACGTGCGCATGCCGGGAATGAGCGGCCTCGAGCTTCAAGAACGACTGAACGAACTCGGCAACGGGATGCGGTTTCACTTGCCGATTATTTTCGTCACCGGTCATGGGGACGTGCCGATGGCGGTATCGACCATGAAAAAAGGCGCGGTCGATTTCATCGAAAAACCCTTCGACGAAGCGGAACTTCGCGCGATCGTGCAACGCATGCTCGAACGCGCGCAGGAGCTCGGACACGAAGCCCGCAAACGCCGCGTGACCGACGAGAAACTCAACCGCCTCACGCAGCGCGAACGCCAAGTGCTCGATTGCATCGTGGCGGGCCGCTTGAATAAACAAATCGCCGACGACTTAGGCATCAGCATCAAAACGGTCGAGGCGCATCGCGCCAATGTGATGGAGAAGCTCGGCGCGGCGAACGTGGCCGATTTACTCAAGCTCGCGCTCGGTAAGCATTGATACACTCGCGGGCCTCATGAGCGCACAACTAATCGATGGAAACGCACTCGCCGCCCGCATGCGTGGCGAGATCGCCGCACAAGCGGCGCAACTAACCCAACGCGGCATTCGGCCCGGCTTGGCGGTCGTACTGGTTGGAGACAATCCCGCGAGCCAGGTGTACGTACGCAACAAGGTCAAGGCTTGTGCCGACGCGGGGTTTCATTCGGTGCTCGAGCGATACGACGCATCGTTAAGCGAAGCATCGTTGCTTGAGCGCATCGCAGCCTTGAATGCCGATGCGTCGATCGACGGCATCCTCGTGCAGCTTCCGCTGCCAGCACATATCGATGCGCAAAAGGTAATCGAAGCCATCGCGCCCGAAAAAGACGTGGACGGTTTTCATGTCGCAAGCGCGGGCGCCTTGCTGGTCGGTCGCGCGGGCTTTAAACCGTGCACGCCTTATGGGTGCATGAAGATGCTCGAAAGCATCGGCTACGACCCGCAGGGCAAGCGCGCGGTCGTGATCGGTCGTAGCAATATCGTCGGCAAGCCGATGGCGATGTTGCTGCTCGCGGCCAATGCCACCGTCACCATTTGCCATAGCGCCACGCGCGACCTTGCCGACATCGTGCGCGAGGCCGACATCGTCGTGGCCGCCGTGGGCAAGCGCAACACCGTGACGGCCGATATGGTCAAGCCCGGCGCCGTCGTCATCGATGTCGGCATGAACCGCGACGACCAAGGACGTCTATGTGGCGATGTGGATTTCGCCGGCGTGCGAGAAGTCGCGGGATGGATCACGCCCGTGCCTGGCGGAGTCGGTCCGATGACGATTACCATGCTGTTGCAAAACACACTCGAGTCCGCCCAGCGTCGCGCTAGCCACGCGTGAGCTCATTCGGTATCTGGCTGGGCCGCCCACCTTTCAAGGTCGCTTCCTCCACCATGAATCCATTGCTCGATTTTTCTGGTCTGCCCCGCTTTGGCGAAATCAAACCCGAACATGTGTCGCCCGCCATCGATACGCTGCTCGCGCAAGCCCGCGAAACCGTTGAACGGCTCGAGGACGACAAGATTCCGGCGCGTTGGGATACGTTTGTCGAGCCGCTTGAAGAAGCCACCGAACGACTAAGTCGCGCATGGTCGGCGGTCAGTCATCTCAATGCCGTCGCCGATACGCCGGAACTGCGCGCAGCCTATAACGAGAACCTGCCCCGCATCACCGAGTTCTGGACGGCGCTTGCGCAAAACCTGGCGCTATTCGCCAAGTACAAGGCGCTGGCGCGTAGCGCCGAATTCGCGGGCATGAGCAAGGTGCGCCAACGCGTGGTGGAAAATGCGGTGCGCGATTTTCGTTTAGGTGGCGCGGAACTCTCCGACGACCGCAAGACCCGCTTTGCGCAAATTCAAGAACGGCAAGCCACGGTCTCGCAAAAGTTTTCCGAGAACGTGCTTGATGCGACCAACGCTTGGTCGCTCACCTTGCCGGACGACTCCCGTTTGAGCGGATTGCCCGACGATGAAAAGCAAGCCGCGAAAAACCTCGCCTCGCGCGATGGCGTGACGGGCTATAAATTCACGCTGCACTTCCCATCGTACTTCCCCATCCTGCAATACGCCGACGATCGCGCTTTGCGCGAAGAGGTTTACCGCGCGAATGCGACCAAGGCGGCCGAGTTTGGCCCGCCCGCGCTCGACAACACATCGCTTATTCGCGAAATACTCGCGTTGCGTGCGGAGGAATCCGCGCTGTTGGGATACCGAAACTTCGCCGAAGTCTCGCTCGTGCCCAAGATGGCTGAATCGCCCGAGGAAGTGATCCATTTTTTAAACGACCTCGCGCAACGCGCCAAACCGTACGCGCAACGCGATATGCAGGCATTGCGCGAATTTTCCGCACGCGAACTTGGCCTTGCCACTGTCGAACCATGGGATGTCGCTTACGCCTCCGAGAAATTGCGCGAGGCGCGCTACGCGTTCTCCGATCAAGAGGTCAAGCAATACTTCCCCGAACCCAAAGTGCTCGCGGGGTTATTCCGCGTCATCGAAACACTGTTCTCGGTGCGAGTCGTGCCCGACGCCGCACCGGGCTGGCATGAAGACGTTAAGTTTTTCCGTATCGATCGGCCCGACGGTAGCGTGGCGGGGCATTTCTACATCGATCTTTACGCGCGTAAAGGCAAACGCAGCGGCGCGTGGATGGACGACGCACGTGGTCGCCGCCGCTTGCGCGACGGCGCCACGCAAACGCCAGTGGCGTACCTAACGTGCAACTTCGCTCCGCCCGTGGGTGATCGCCCCGCGCTATTCACGCACGACGAAGTGCTGACCTTGTTCCATGAATTCGGACATGGCTTGCATCACATGCTCACGCGCGTGGATGAGTTGGCGGTCTCGGGCATTAACGGCGTGGAATGGGATGCGGTCGAGTTGCCAAGCCAATTCATGGAGAACTTTTGCTGGGAATGGGACGTAGTGCGACATATGAGCGCGCACGTCGAAACCGGCGAACCACTGCCGCGCGCGCTGTTCGACAAGATGATCGCGGCACGCCATTTCCAAGCCGGCATGCAAACGGTGCGGCAAATTGAATTCGCGTTGTTCGACATGCGCTTGCATTACGACTTCGACGTGAACGGCGGCCAAACCGTCCAGCAGCTGCTCGATGAAGTTCGCGCGCAAGTCGCGGTGATCATCCCGCCCGCGTATCAACGCTTTCCAAATAGTTTTTCGCACATCTTCGCGGGTGGCTATGCGGCCGGGTACTACAGCTACAAGTGGGCCGAGGTGTTGTCGGCCGACGCATACGCGAAGTTCGAGGAAGACGGCGTGCTCAACGCGCAAACCGGTGCTCGCTTTCTCGAAGAAATTTTGTCGGTGGGCGGCAGCCGTTCGGCGCTCGAATCGTTCGTCGCGTTTCGAGGTCGAAAGCCGACCATTGATGCTCTGATGCGCCACAACGGCATGACCGAAGCCATCGCGGCCTAATACGTCGCCCCACTCGCTTAAGGAGCTAGACGCATGCGCTCAAAACCCGTTGCGTTCATCGCCACCGTGCTGGTCATCGGCGCATTTACCGCCCGGCCCGTCGTCGCGCAATACAAATACACCACGCCGGATGGCCGTACCGTTTATACCGACCAACCGCCGCCGCCTAACGCGCGCGTCGTGGAAAAGCGCGATTACGCCAATGCGGGCAGCAGCGTGAACACCACCAATCTGCCGTACGAAGTCAAACGCGCGGCCGAAAACTTTCCCGTCACGTTCTACACCACGACCAACTGCGCACCGTGCGAAAGCGCGCGCAACGCGCTGCGCTTACGTGGGATTCCGTTTGTGGAACGCACCGTCACCACCAACGAAGACATCAACGCGCTCAAAAACCTAGGGCTGCAAAACACCTTTCCGGCGTTAACGGTGGGCGCGACGAAATTGAACGATTGGAACGAAGGCGCTTGGCAATCCGCATTGACGGTCGCGGGCTATCCCACCACCTCTCGTCTTCCCGCGAGTTATTCCAACCCGACGCCGGCGCCATTAGCGGCTAACACCGGCGACAAGCCCGTCGCCACGAAGCCAGCACCGGAACGGCCCAACACCAGTACGACGCCCAACACCCCGCCCACGCCATCGACCCACTCCGACAACTCGGGCTTTCGCTTTTAATCGCCGTTGTGAAACTTGCTACTTGGAACGTTAATAGTCTGAACGTGCGCATTGGGCACGTGCTTAACTGGCTCGCCACCAATCCCGTCGACGCATTGTGTTTGCAAGAAACCAAGCTGACGGATGATCGGTTTCCAAGCGCTGCGTTGGAGCAAATTGGTTACCGCGCGGTCTTCACCGGCCAGAAAACATACAACGGCGTCGCGATCCTAAGTCCACATGAGTTGCACGACGTCGTGCGCGGCATGCCCGACTTCGTCGACGAGCAGCAACGCGTCATCACCGCGACGATCGATGCGGGCACGGGCCCGGTGCGCGTGATCTGCGCTTACTTTCCCAACGGACAATCGGTCGAAAGCGACAAGTACCGCTACAAGCTCGACTGGTGCGACGCGATGCATGGCCATGCCAGCGCCGAACTCGCGCGCCATGAACGCGTTGCGCTACTCGGCGACTACAACATCGCACCCGAAGACCGCGATGTACACGACCCCGCCGCATGGCAAGGCCAAGTGTTGTGCACCGACGCCGAACGCGCACGGTTCAAAGCGCTGACCGCGCTCGGCCTCGTCGATACCTTTCGAATGTTTGAGCAGCCCGAACGCACCTTCTCGTGGTGGGACTATCGGCAGCTTGCTTTTCAAAAAAACCAAGGGCTGCGGATCGACCATATTCTTGCGTCGCAAGCGCTCGCGGCGAGTTGCACGAGTTGCGTCATCGATCGCTCCACGCGTAAACAAACGCAGCCCTCCGATCACGCGCCCGTCGTTGCAAGCTTCGCCCCTTAGTTTTTTACTGGTATGGGCACCTCAGCATCGCCACTCGTCGAGCGTATTCACGCAACCTTGCCGCACACTCAATGCACGAAGTGCGGATACGCGGGTTGCAAACCGTATGCGCAAGCGATCGCGGACGGCAGCGCAGACATCAACCGCTGCCCTCCTGGCGGTCAAGCAGGCATCGACGCCCTCGCGCGATTGATCGGCCGTCCAAGCACCACGCTCGATCCCGCTTGCGGTACCGAAGGACCAAGGCGAGTTGCTTTCATCATCGAGTCGCTTTGCATTGGTTGCACCAAGTGCATACAAGCATGTCCGGTTGACGCGATCGTAGGCGCCGCGAAACGCATGCATACCGTGGTGCCAGACGTATGCAGCGGCTGCGATTTATGCGTGGCGCCCTGCCCGGTCGATTGCATCGAGATGCGTACCGAACTTCCTAATGGCGCATGTGTTCCCGCATGGACGCGCGCCGATGCCGATGCGGCGCTCGCGCGTTACGAGTCACGCGAACAACGGTTGATTCAAGAGCGCGAGGAAAGCGATCGCAAGAAAAAACTTGATCGCAAGCGGGACATCATCGCCGCGGCGATCGCGCGTGCGCGTAGACGCAGCGAGGCCTCGTCATGATGTCGCGCAAGAACCGGCAGCTCATGTTCGAACGCTTTAGAAGCGCGAACCCTCATCCTGTCACCGAACTTGAGTACGCCACGCCATTCGAACTTTTAATCGCAGTAATTCTGTCGGCGCAAGCGACCGACGTCAGCGTCAACAAAGCGACGCGTCGCTTGTATCCCGTGGCCAATACCCCCGCCACGATCCTCGCATTAGGCGTGGAGGGACTAAGCGAATACATCCGCACGATTGGTCTGTATCGCAACAAAGCCAAGCACGTGATCGCTACTTGCGCGGCCTTGCTCGAACGACATCATGGCGAGGTACCCCGAGACCGCGAGGCGCTTGAACAATTGCCTGGCGTGGGTCGCAAGACGGCCAACGTGGTTCTGAACGTCGCATTTGGCGAGCCGACGATCGCGGTCGATACGCATATCTTTCGCGTTAGCAATCGCACTGGCCTTGCGCCGGGCAACACACCGGAAGCCGTGGAGCGCAAGCTCGTTGAAGTGGTGCCGGACGAATTCAAACAAGATTGCCATCACTGGCTGATCTTGCATGGGCGTTATGTGTGCAAAGCGCGCACCCCTGAATGTTGGCGTTGCGCGATCGCGGATGTGTGCAAATACAAGCCTAAAACACCGCGCCCTGCTGGTTGACCGCGAGTGCTATCCGTTTAAGCGTTCGCCTGTTCAAAACGGGTACGCCAGCGCACCGCCCGTTCCGCCAATCCTGCAAGTTCATTAGCGAGCGCGAGGCCATCGGGTACTACATCGAGATGCATCTCATAGCGAAGCACGGCTCGTCCGCTAGCGGGATGAATGCCAAACACACCGTCACGGACAACATCCAATTTAAGATTCCACGCCAGCAGCCGTCGCAATTCGCCTTCATTCGTTAACGCATGCGGCAAGCCAAGATCGGCAAACGCGAACACACGTTGCTCATCCACTGCATCGTCATAAAGCAACGTTACGCTGACACCATCAATCGCCACGCGACCCGTGTCATGCAATCGCTCTGGATCACCCAACCCGACTTGATCGCACAACTCCACGAGCAACTCGCGATAACGTCTTAAGCCGTACAACACTCG
>DASTRU010000205.1:0-2983 GCA_035761045.1 Burkholderiaceae bacterium
CATTGCTGCGCGACCTTCTCGGCCGTCATGCCCATGCCGTAGGCGATGCCGACGTGTTCGTTGCTCGCCGCGAAGATTTCGGGATTGAACGACGGACGCGAACCACCCATCGGCACCATCGACATGCTTTCGGTGCCGGCGGCGATCATCACGTCGGCCTCGCCCACGCGAATACGATCGGCCGCCATTTGCACGGCGGTAATGCCCGACGCGCAAAAGCGATTGATCGTCACGCCGCCCACCGTATCGGGCAAGCCCGCGAGCAAGGTCGCGATGCGCGCGACGTTAAAGCCTTGCTCGCCCTCGGGCATCGCGCAACCGACGATCGCGTCTTCGATCGTGGCGGGATCGAGCTGCGGCACTTCGGCGAGCGCCGCGCGAATCGCATGCACGAGCAAGTCATCGGGCCGCACGTTCCTGAACGCGCCGCGCACCTTGCCAATCGGCGTGCGCTTGGCGGCCACCACATAAGCGTCTTGCAATTGCTTAGTCATGATGCATGTTCTCCTTAGTTGCGCACGGGTTTGCCGGTTTGCAGCATGCCCATGATGCGCTCTTGTGTCTTCGGCTCGGCGACCAACGCGCCAAAATGTTTACGCTCCAAAGCGAGCAATGTGTCTTCGTCGACGAGCGAACCCGCTTCGACTTCGCCACCGCACAAGACCGTGGCGATACGCGACGCGATGGAAAAGTCGTACGGCGTGATGTAGCCGCCGTCGCGCATGTTGACGAGCGTGCTCTTGATCGTCGCGATACCGCTACGCCCAAGCACCGGAAAGACTTGGCCACGCAACGGTGGTCGATAGCCGGCTTCGAACATGCCCTTCGCGGTCGTGATCGCCACATGCAACAATTCATGACCATGCATGACGATGGTGTCGCCAGGCACTAAGTACCCAAGCGCGCGATTTTCAAGCGCCGACTTACCCACCGTCGCCATCGCCGCCGCTTGAAAATAATTCTTTAGGAAATGCATGAGATCGCCGCCCGTGGCCTGCTCCGCCGCGCGACGCGCCATATAAGTCAGCCCGCCCGCGCCCGGCAACAAGCCCACGCCGATCTCCACCAAACCCATATAACTTTCAAAGTGAGCGACACGCCGCGCGCAATACACGCTGAGTTCGGTACCGCCGCCCAACGCGATGCCCGAGATCGCGGCCACCGTGGGCACATTCGCGTAACGCAGCGCGAGCATCACGTCTTGCAATTGCTTTTCAATCGGTTCGATCGCCTTGGCGCCGCCTTGCATGAAGGCGGGCATCATCGATTGCAAATCGGCGCCGGCGGAAAACGGCCCGCCGCTTAATGACGTGGGCTGCCATACGACCAAGCCGCAATACTTTTGCTCGGCCAGTTGGACGGCTTTCACGAGTCCCGTCATCACGCCAGGGCCGATCGTGTTCATCTTGGTTTTGAACGACGCGATGAGGACTTCGTCGTCGAGCGTCCACAAGCGAATCGATTCATCCTCGAATTCGGTGCGGCCGGCCTTCGTCGGATCGGCCGCGTTCTCGCCAAGCACCGATTGCTTGAAATGCTGGCGCGCATACACCGGCAAGGTGGATCGACCCACATAGGTTTTGCGTGACGCCGAGTACGAACCGTCGGGCCGATGCACGCCATCCACCTCGAACACCCAGGCGGGCAGCGGCGCCTTGCTTAATGTCTTACCCGCGTCGATGTCTTCTTGGATCCATTGCGCGACTTGCTTCCAGCCCGCTGCTTGCCACGTTTCGAACGGTCCTTCGTTCCAACCAAAACCCCAGCGAATCGCGAAATCGATATCGCGCGCGTTGTCGGCCACCTCGGCTAAATGCACGGCGATGTATTGCCATACATCGCGAAAGATGCTCCACAAGAATTGCGCTTGCGGATTGCTTGACTCGCGCAACAACTTAAAGCGCTCGGCCAGCGGCTTCTTCAACATACGCGCGATGATTTCATCGGCCTTGCCGCCCGATGCCACGTACTCGCCCGACGCGGGGTCGAGCTTCAAAATATCGCGCCCCACTTTTTTATAAAACCCCGCGCCGCTTTTTTGTCCCAAGGCGCCTTGTTCGACCAGGCGTTTGACGACCGCCGGGGTGGCATAAGTCGAATGAAACGGGTCATCGCTCAAAGCGTCTTGCATGGTCTTGATGACATGCGCCATCGTGTCCAAACCGACAACATCGGCGGTTCTAAACGTGGCCGACTTCGCGCGGCCCAAGCGCGTGCCGGTCAAGTCGTCGATCACGTCATAGCCGAGTCCAAACTTTTCACCCTCGGCCATCACCGCGAGCATCGAGAACACGCCAACGCGATTCGCCACGAAATTAGGCGTGTCCTTCGCGCGCACCACGCCCTTGCCTAAGGTGGTGGTGAGAAACACTTCGAGTTGATCGAGAATCGTCGCATCGGTTTGCGACGTCGGAATCAGCTCTACTAAATGCATGTAGCGCGGCGGGTTAAAAAAATGCACGCCGCAAAAACGTTTGCGCAACGTATCGTCAAAACCTTGCGATAACTGGGTAATTGACAAGCCCGAAGTGTTCGATGCAAACACCGCGTGCGGCGCGATGAACGGCGTGACCTTTTTGTATAAATCGTGCTTCCAATCCATGCGCTCGGCGATCGCCTCGATCACTAAATCGCATTCCTTTAGTTTTTCAAGATCGGTTTCGTAATTCGCGGCTTCGATGAACGCGGCCTCGTTCGGATCGCCCAAGGGCGCGGGACTTAGTTTTTTTAAATTCGCGATCGCTTTATCGACGATGCCGTTCTTTGCGCCTTCTTTCGCCGGCAAATCAAACAGCACGACCGGTACGCGCGCGTTCAAGCAATGCCCGGCGATTTGCGCGCCCATGACGCCCGCACCCAATACCGCGACTTTTTTTATATTGACCTTATTCACTTCGAGATCTCCTGGAGGACTTAAAACAGCTCGGCGTCGAGTTCCATTAGCGGCTTGACTCCCGCGCGCGCGCGGCGAATCAGCATCGCG
>DASTRU010000206.1:0-3426 GCA_035761045.1 Burkholderiaceae bacterium
GCCGCGGCGCCCCTTGGGCGCGCCCGGCTTTTCAGCGGAGCGTGCAGCTTCCAGGTTGGAAGGGGGTGGGTGTGAAGCATCGTATTCAGCGCATCCACTTCGTGGGGATTGGCGGTTCCGGGATGAGCGGGATCGCGGAGGTGTTGGTGAATTTGGGGTTTGGGGTGAGTGGGTCCGATTTGGCGGATAACGCGACGACGCGTCGTCTGGCTGGGTTGGGGGCGCGCATTGCGATTGGGCATGACGCGGCGCATGTGGTGGATGTGGATGCGGTGGTGGTGTCCACCGCGGTGAAGCCCGATAACCCCGAGGTGATGGCGGCGCGGGCGAAGCGCATTCCGATCGTGCCGCGCGCGGTGATGTTGGCCGAACTCATGCGCTTGAAGCGCGGGGTGGCGATCGCGGGCACGCATGGGAAGACGACGACGACGTCGTTGGTCGCGAGCGTGTTGGCGGCCGGCGGTGTGGACCCGACGTTCGTGATTGGTGGGCGCCTGAATAGCGCGGGCGCGAATGCCAAGCTTGGCACCGGCGAATGGATCGTGGTCGAGGCCGATGAGTCCGACGCGTCGTTCTTGAATTTGCTGCCGGTGGTCGCGGTGGTGACGAATATCGACGCCGACCATATGGAAACGTATGGCCATGACTTCGCTCGGCTCAAGGGCGCGTTCATCGAGTTTTTGCAGCGCTTGCCGTTTTATGGCGCGGCGGTGTTGTGCGTGGACGATCCGCATGTGCGCGAGATCCTGCCGCTCGTGAGCAAGGTGGTGTTGACCTACGGCACGCGCGAGGACGCGCAATACCGCGCGGTCGATATCGTCGATGGCGAACGCATGCGCTTTACCGCCTTGCGGCCCGATGCGAAGCCCTTGCCGATCACGCTGAATTTGCCGGGCCGGCACAACGTGTTGAACGCCTTGGCCGCGATCGCGGTGGCCAATGAACTCGGCATCGAAGACGAGGCGATTCAATCCGCGCTAGCCGATTTCACCGGCGTGGGCCGGCGCTTTCAGCGTCACGGCGAAATCACGCTCGACGACGGCGGGCGCATCACCTTGGTCGACGATTACGGTCATCACCCGGTCGAGATGGAAGTCACGCTCGCCGCCGCGCGTGGCGCGTTTCCAAACCGGCGCATCGTGCTCGCGTTTCAACCGCATCGGTACACGCGCACGCGCGATTGCTTCGAAGACTTCGTGCGCGTGTTGTCGAGCGCCGATGCGTTGCTGCTTGCCGAGGTCTACGCGGCTGGCGAGCCGCCCATCGTCGCCGCCGACGGCCGCGCGCTCGCGCGCGCGATTCGTGTCGCGGGCCGCGTTGAACCGGTATTCGTCGAAGACATCACCACCATGGCCGACGCGATTCGCACCGCCGCGCGCGATGGCGATGTCGTCATCACCATGGGCGCCGGATCGATTGGCGGCGTGCCCACGCAACTGATCAAGCAAGGGGTTGAAGCATGAAGTTTGGGAAAGTCGGCGTGCTGTATGGCGGGGTGTCGGCCGAGCGCGAGGTGTCGCTCAAGTCGGGCACGATGGTGCTCGCCGCTCTACAACGCAAAGGCATCGACGCGCATGGGTTCGAT
This sequence comes from Burkholderiaceae bacterium, assembly GCA_035761045.1. Lineage (GTDB taxonomy): Bacteria > Pseudomonadota > Gammaproteobacteria > Burkholderiales > Burkholderiaceae_E > DASTRU01. Next base: position 1,586 of record DASTRU010000206.1, read on the forward strand.
ACGGGCAAGCAATCGCTCGCCGAACTCGCAAGCCAAGGGTTCGAGCGTGTGTTCATCGCCTTGCACGGACGCGGCGGCGAGGACGGCACGGTGCAAGGCGTGCTCGAACTGCTCGGCATTGCGTACACGGGCAGCGGCGTGATGGCCTCGTCGATCGCGATGGACAAGATCACGACCAAGCGCATCTGGCAAACGCATGGCTTGCCCACGCCGAAGTACGCGGTGATTGATAAGAACACCACCGCGCGCCTAAGCCAATTACCGGCCGAACTCGGTCTGCCGTTGTTCGTGAAGCCGCCGCATGAAGGCTCGACGATCGGCATCACCAAGGTGAGCCAAGCGTCCGAACTGCAAGCGGCTTACGACCTCGCCGCGCGATACGACGATACGGTGCTCGTCGAGCAATTCATCGACGGCGCGGAACTCACGTGCGCGGTGCTCGAACGCGACGGCCGCGCGCAAGCCTTGCCCGCGATTCGCATCGTCGCGCCCGGCGGCAATTACGACTATCACAACAAATACATCTCGAACGACACCAAGTACCTGTGCCCGGCCGAGTTGGGCGACGCGATCGAAACGCGCGTGCGCGAACTCGCGGTCAAGTCGTTCGAGGCGCTGGGTTGCGCGGGTTGGGCGCGTGCCGATTTCATGCTCGCCAAGGACGGCACGCCGTGGCTGCTCGAGATCAACACCTCGCCCGGCATGACCGATCACTCGCTCGTGCCGATGGCCGCGCGCGCGGCGGGCGTGAGTTACGACGATCTGGTCGTCAACATTCTCGAAGGCGCGTCGCTTAAGGCCGGCATCGGCCGTGGGCAGAAAGCGTAAGCAGCCATGTGGAACGACGCCCGCCTCATGAACGGACTCAGCCTTGCGTTGCTCGTCATCGCATTGCTGGGGCTGTGCTCGGCCGGCGCGTCGTGGGCGATGCGTCAACCGTGGTTTGCGTTGCGCGCGATCGTGGTGGAGTCGGTCGACGACGGACCGCTGTTGCATGTGAACGCGCCGCAGTTGCGCGCGAATGCGGTGCCGCGGCTGCGCGGCACCTTGTTCACGATCGATCTCGCCGAAGCGCGCCGCGCGTTTGAAAGCGCGCCGTGGGTGCGACGCGCGGTGGTGTCGCGCCAGTTTCCCGATCGGCTTGTCGTCGAGATCGAAGAACACGTGCCGCTTGGCGTCTGGAGCGATGGACGCGGCGTGAATACGCACGGCGAGTTGTTCGCGGTAAACACCGCCGAACTCGAAACCTCGGGCGACTTGCCCAATCTCGCCGGACCGCCGGGCACCGAAGCCATCGTCACGCAACGGTGGCGCGACTTCGGCGCGTGGTTCGCGCCCACTGGCATGACGCCCGAAAGCGTCGAGCTTTCCAGCCGTTACGCCTGGCGCGTCACGCTGATGAATGAAGCGCGCGAAAAACTCGTCGTTGACTTAGGCCGCGAACAAGACGCGCGCACGCTTGAACAACGGATTGATCGTTTCGTCGCGCATGTGGATGCGGTGAAGGCGCGATGGGGCGGCACATTGAAGCGCGCCGATTTGCGTTATCCGAATGGGTTTGCGGTGCAGGTCGCTGGCGTGAAATTCCTCCAGCCAAAAGAATCGAATCAGCAAGGGCGTTGAACAAGATGGCACGTGACAACAAAGATCTCATCGTCGGGCTCGACATCGGTACGTCGAAGGTCGTGGCGGTGGTGGCGCAATTGCTGCCCGATGGTCGCTTCGAGGTGATCGGCATGGGCCAGTCCGACTCGCGCGGCATGAAAAAGGGCGTGGTCGTCAATATCGATTCGACGGTTGAGTCGATTCAACGCGCGCTCGAAGAAGCGGAGTTGATGGCC
>DASTRU010000207.1:0-7773 GCA_035761045.1 Burkholderiaceae bacterium
GGTGCGCGTGACCGACGGCGCGCTTAAAGGCATCGATTACGCCAAGCGCTTGCGTGAATGGCGCACGCGCTTGCGCGATATCCGCTCGCTCGCGGGCACGCCGAACGAGCGGCAAGCCGACGCCGCGAATGAAAAGACCGACTTCTCCGAACTCTCGGCCACGTTCCAAATCGCTAACGGCGTAGCGACGAGTAAGGACTTGGCGATGAAAGCCCCGCTCGTGCGTCTTTCGGGCGCGGGCGCGATCGATATCGGCAACGATCGTGTTGACTACACCGTGGAAGCAAGCTTGGTGAATACGCTGACCGGCCAAGGTGGCAAGGAGCGTACGCAAGCGGGGGTTGAAGTCACCGTGCCCGTGCGCGTCGTCGGACCGCTCGCGCAACCTCAATACGAGGTGTTGTGGGCCAAGGCCGCCGGCGGCGCGCTTAAGGGCGCGTTGGATGTATTGACCAAGCCACCGCAACCCGGCGAGAACCCGGATCCCGCCAAAGCCTTGCGCGATCGCTTCAAAGGGTTGTTCAAGTAAGTCGACGACGGTGCGGCGGCGGTCACGCCGCTTTCATCGTGATGACATGCGGGCGTCATGCCGAACGTTCATCGTGGCGCGATTGATGAACTCTTTAAACGCGCACCCCTATGAACGAATTCGGCGACTCTATCGTCAATCCATCCGCTAACCGTACGTTCGACGACGTGCTGTTGTCGCGGCGGAATTTAATTAAAGGTGGACTTGGCGCATGGGCGATGTCGATGGTGGGCACGGTCGCCGCGTTGAATGCGTCGTCTAACGACAAGTCGGCTTTTTCATTTGCGAGCGTGCCGGTGTCGACGCAAGACCGCGTCGTCGTGCCGCCCGGTTACGAGGTCGACTTAGTCATTGCGTGGGGCGACCCAATCAACGGTACGTCGCCCACTTTCAAGACCGATGCATCGAACACCGCCGCCGAGCAAGCCTTGCAAGCCGGCATGCATCACGACGGCATGCATTTTTTCGCGGAGCGTGATCGATCCGATCGCGGCGTGTTGGTGATGAATCATGAATATGCGGACGATGGTTTGCTGCATACCCAAGGCATGCGCGTATGGACGGCCGAGCAGGTGGCCAAATCGCAAGCCGCGCACGGCGTCAGCGTATTGAGTATCGAGCGCGTGCAAGGGCGATGGACGATCACGCCTTCGCCGTACATGCGTCGCATCACCGCATCCACGCCAATTCGAATTTCCGGTCCCGCGAGCGCGCACGCGCTGATGCGTACCGCGGCCGATCCTCGCGGCACGACGGCGCTTGGCACTTTCAACAATTGCGCGAATGGCCATACACCGTGGGGCACGTATCTCGCATGCGAGGAAAATTTCAACGGCTATTTCGTGAACGCCTCGCTTTCGATTCCTAAGGACCAAGCGCGTTACGGCATTACGAAAGACGGCTTTGGTTATCGCTGGCACGAGCACGATGCGCGCTTTGACGCGCGCGAGCATCCGAACGAGCCGAATCGTTTTGGCTGGGTGGTGGAGATCGATCCTTTCAATCCAGCATCGCCGCCGGTAAAGCGCACCGCGCTCGGTCGCTTCAAGCATGAAGGCGCGACGGTCACGCTCGCGCGCGATGGTCGCGTCGTCGTCTACATGGGCGACGACGAGCGCAACGAATACATCTACAAATTCGTGTCCGCGCGGCCGTTCGATGCGCGCGATCCAAACGCCAATCGCGACTTGCTCGACGACGGAACGCTATATGTCGCGCGGTTCGAGGCCGACGGCGACGGGCAATGGCGCGCGCTAACGTTTGGCCGCGATGGTTTGGTGCCCGAGGCCGGATTCAACGATCAAGCCGAGGTGTTGATCAAGGCGCGTTTAGCCGCCGATGTATTAGGCGCGACGAAGATGGATCGACCCGAATGGATCGCCGTGCATCCACAGTCGCGCGAGGTATATGTGTCGCTGACGAATAACTCCCAGCGCGGTACGCGTAGCGCGGTCGACGCGGCCAATCCGCGCGAGAACAACGTGTTTGGTCACATCGTGCGTTGGAACGAGGCCAACAACGATCCCGCGGCACTCACGTTCTCGTGGAACGTTTTCATATTAGGCGGCAACCCAATGCAGGCCGATGCGAGCAAGCGCGGCACGATTCGCGGCGATGCCTTTGGCTCGCCCGATGGCTTGTCGTTCGATAGCGCCGGCACCTTGTGGATTCAAACCGATGTATCGACCACCACGCTCGATAAAGGTGATTACGCGGGCTTAGGCAATAACCAGATGCTCGCGGCCGATACGAAGACAGGAGAGACGCGGCGATTCCTCGTCGGCCCGCGTGGTTGCGAGATCACCGGCGTGACGTGGACGCCCGATCGCACCGCGATGTTCATCAACGTGCAACACCCAGGCGAAACCCCCAATGAACGTTCGGATCCCGCGCATCCGACCGCGATCTCGGATTGGCCGCATGTGCAATTTCCGCGATCGCCGGCGGGGCGTCCACGCTCGGCCACGGTGGTGATTCGCCGTGGCGATGGTGGGCCGATCAACGGTTGATGGCGCGTCGTTGACTTACTAAGTAAAGTCATCACGACGCCTTAGGCAAAGTCCTAAGGCGTCGGCAGCGAAGACGCGCCACCGTCCTAACGCGACTTAGGATGTCGGATGAGCGATAACAACGCGGGTGTGCGGCTTATCAACGTTGACGAAAACGATGAACTTCGTCACACGCCAAAACGGAAAAACCTAACGAATTAAGCCCGCGCGCTCATTCACCATGAAGGCGATTTCAAGGGGAGAGATCGCCATGCGCATCACCATTCGCACATTCGCGGGTTCGGTCGTCGTCTTAGCGGGCATGATGGTGATGCTCTCGACCGCGCGAGCCGAGGACTTTGATATTTGGCTCGGGCTCGATACCGCCGATCGCGGCTCGGAACTCGTGCTCACCACATCGGCCGCGAGCGCGATGAGCCGCTTCATCGGCACCAAGGTGGCAATCACGCAATCGTCGAACCTCGCCGAAGCCTTTACCGCGCGCGCGCTGGACAACGAGGCCATCATTGGTCCAGCGCATGTCACGGCCGCCGCCTTGCAAAACGGGTATCGCTTGATCGCCACCACCGGGCAAGACACGACCTACGCCTTGGTCGTACGCAAAGACATTAGTAGTACCGAGCAACTACGCGGCACTCGTTTGTACCTAACGCAGCCGCATTCGGTGCGCACCTACATCGGTAAAGGTTGGTTGTCGCAAATGGATTTACCACTCAAAGCGTTTGCCGACGTGACCTATGGCCGCACCGGCGGCGCGGGGTTGATCGCAATCTCGTCCAATTTGGCCGATGCCACCGTGGTCGAGGAAAACGAGGCCAAGCAATGGATCGCGAATAACCCCGGTTACGCGGTCGTGCTCAAAACGACGCGTTCAATCCCCGGTGGGCTTGGGTTCGCCGTACGGCGCGACGTCAACGCCGAGCAACGCGCGCGGTTATTGCAATGGGTGAATTCGCCCGATGGATTGATTGTTGGTGTTGGCAAATTCGTCGCGGTCGCGGCAAGCGAACAAGATAAATACAACTACGTCATCTCATTCGCCGCGACGAACGCACCGCTCGCGCCCGCGACCGGCGTGCAACGCGTGAGCGCTGGCGCAACGGTTCGCCAGTAACTTAGTCGGAGTTGTCGGAGGACGGCGCGGCGGCTTGGCGCGCGGCCTGTTGCAAGCGTTCGTATTTGCTTAGTAATTCGTCGCGGCTTTCGCGCCAGGCCGGGTTGAACGGAATGCATTGCACGGGGCATACGATTTGGCATTGCGGTTCGTTGTAATGGCCCACGCATTCGGTGCATTTGTGCGGATCGATCTCATAAATCTCGTCGCCCATGTAGATCGCGCCGTTGGGGCAGACGGGCTCGCATACATCGCAGTTAATGCATTCGTCGGTGATGATCAACGCCATGGCGCGGCTCGCTTAAAACATCACGAAGCGGAGTTCAAGCGTTCCTTGAGCCAACGCTCGACGCTTGGAAACACGAACTTCGATACATCGCCACCGAGCACCGCGATCTCGCGCACGATCGTGCCGCTAATGAATTGGTATTGATCGCTCGGCGTGAGGAACATGGTTTCGACATCGGGCAGCAGATAACGGTTCATGCCCGCCATTTGAAATTCGTATTCGAAGTCGCTTACCGCGCGCAAGCCGCGAACGATCACGCGCGCACTTTGCTCGCGCACGAAGTCTTTAAGCAATCCGCGAAACGGATGCACTTCCACATTCGGGTAATGCGACAACACTTCGCGCGCGATCGCCACCCGTTCATCCAAATTAAAAAATGGTCCCTTGGTGCGACTGTCGGCAACGCCCACCACTAATTTTTCAAACAGGCCCGACGCGCGCCGTACGAGATCTTCATGGCCTCGTGTAAGCGGATCGAACGTACCCGGATAGACGGCGATCACCATCGCTTCCCCTAGATTTCTTTAAACATAACGGTGTTGCGCCAACGCTTCATTAAGCCGCGCGCGACAGGACATGATAATGAACCTGTCCTGCCGAGCCTTGGCGCCGAACGGTAAGTCCTAATGGTTCAACGACCGATGAATCCAGCGCGGACTCGGCTTCCACATACAGATCTCCATCGGGCGCAAGCAATGCGGCGGCCAACGGCAGCATGCGGTCGATCCATTCAGCACGAAACGGCGGATCGAGCAGCACGATGTCGAAGCAGCGTTTGGCGACGATGAATTGGCGTGCCACGCGCTCGGCATCGGCCTCGTGAAGCTCCATCGCGTCGGCGCTCAGTTTTTCGATGGATCGACGAATCGCGGTGCAAGCCGTGCGATCCCGTTCAACGCACACCACGGGCGCGGCCCCGCGCGAAGCGGCCTCGAAGCTTAAGGCGCCGCTACCCGCGAACAAGTCGAGGCAGCTACGGCCCGCAAGATCTTGGCCTAACCAATTAAATAAGGTTTCGCGTACGCGATCGGGCGTGGGGCGAAGTCCGGCGATCTCAGGCACCGCTAAGGGCGTGCGTTTCCATTGTCCGCCGATGATGCGTACGCGATGGGGTGGCGATGGGGAAGCGGGCGATCGCGGTGAAGTCTTCATCGCGGCGGATTGTAGCGAGGCATGCTTCGTTAGAATCGAGCGCATGTTTGGATTCTTCAAAAGAAAAAAGGCTGATCCCGCGCCTACACCGGTGGAGGCCGCGCCGCCCGCGCAACCATCACCCGCAAGCGATGCGCCCGTTGCGACGCCTTCACCCGAGCTCGCCGCGCCCGTACCACTTGAAGCCGTCCCACCCGCCACGCCAAGCGGTTGGATGGCCAAGCTTCGCAGTGGATTAGCCAAGACCGGCGGATCAATCACCTCGCTGTTCGTACGCGCGCGCGTGGACGATGCGCTGCTCGATGAACTCGAGGAAGCCTTGCTAACCGCCGACGCGGGCGTGGAGGCTACCGAGATATTGCTAACGCGTTTGAAAAAACGCGTGCGCGACGAGCGCATCACCGAGGTGGCGCGCGTGCGCGAAGCCTTGCGCGATGTGCTCGTGGATCATCTCAAGCCCTTGGAACGGCCGTTCGTGCTCGATGCCGCACGTCCGCTCGTGGTGATGATCGCGGGCGTGAATGGCGCGGGTAAGACGACGAGCATCGGCAAGCTCGCTCGCCATATGCAACGGCATGGGGCGTCGGTGTTGCTTGCGGCCGGCGACACGTTTCGCGCCGCCGCGCGCGAACAACTGGCGGAGTGGGGCGCGCGTAACAACGTCAACGTAATCGCGCAGGAAAGCGGCGACCCCGCGGCGGTCGTGTTCGACGCCGTGCATGCGGCCAAGGCGCGCGGCATCGATATCGTGATCGCCGACACGGCGGGCCGCTTGCCAACGCAACTGCATTTAATGGAAGAGTTGCGCAAGATCCGTCGCGTGACGACGAAAGCGATGGACGGTGCTCCGCACGAAATACTGTTGGTGATCGACGGCAACACCGGGCAAAACGCGCTCGCGCAAGTCAAGGCGTTTGACGATGCGTTAGGTTTGACCGGCCTAATCGTCACCAAACTCGACGGCACCGCCAAGGGAGGCGTGCTGGCGGCGATCGCGGCGGCTGGTCAAGGCAACGACAAAGCCACCACGAGGTCGAACCGCCTCACTCGCGCCGTGCCGGTGTACTTCATTGGCGTGGGCGAGCAACTCGAGGACTTGCAGCCATTCTCGGCGGAACAATTCGCCGACGCGCTACTAAGTTAGTTCAACAATCGCGATCCATTCGCCCGGACAACCAAGAAGTTGCAACATCAGTCGCGCGCGAACGCTTCAAGGTTCGAGCGGTACGCGTTGTCCGTACGTAATGCGTTCGATGTCGGCGAAATCGCGTTGCGACGCGACCGCCGTTAGTCCTTGCGCGCTAAATAGCGCTCGAACATCCAAGGCTTGGTCGTAGCCATGCTCGACGGCAAGCCATCCTCGCGGCTCAAGCAGTAATGGCGCTTGCGCGGCGACGGCGCGTAAACATTCAAGTCCGTCGCGCTCGTCGGTAAGGGCCAAGCGCGGCTCGAAGCGCAGATCACCTTGATCCAAATGCTCGTCATGCGCGGCGATATACGGCGGGTTGGAGACGATCACCGCATAACGTTGGCTCGCGATTTCCTCGGAAGCGGTCCAATCGGCATGCACGCATCGCACGCGGCCTTGCGCGTGGCGCTCGGCGTTCTCGCGCGCGATGGCAAGCGCTGCGTGTGAAATATCGGCCGCCGTTACATCAAGGTCGGGCCGCTCGGCGGCGATCGATACCGCGATCGCGCCCGAACCCGTGCCGAGGTCGAGCACGCGCGCGCCGCGTGGTGCGTGGTCGATCGCGAATTGCACGAGTAATTCGGTTTCGGGACGCGGGATCAATACATCGGACGAAACGCGAAACATGCGACCGAAAAATTCACGCTCGCCCACGAGTTGCGCGATCGGCACGCCCGCCGCGCGAGCTTGCGCGAGCGCGAGCAGGCGTTGCGCGATCGATGCGGCAAGTTCGGCATCGCCATGCGCGACGATCCATTCGCGTGTCATACCCCCTATATAGGCGAGCAGCATTCGCGCTTCAAAAGCGGGTAAACCTAAGTCGCGACACGCTGTTAGTGCGGCATCGATCGTTGTTGGCGGCGGCAAATGAGTCGTCATGCGTTGAGTATGCACAACAGGCTTTCTCATCGTGGTGTGAGTCGTCCACCGATCACGCACAGGGTACGCACCGGTTATCCCGCGCTTTTCCACACTTTATGCACAGCACGAGCCGCCGTGGAGTCGTGAATACAAGCGCATTTGGCATGCATGCCTAAACAATAAGCAGCGCGTTGAAGGCACGGCGATTGGAATTTGGTGCGCGTATTCAAATCGTAGAAATGTGTTGCTCAACACATATTCAAGGTTGCGAGGGTGTGCTTCGACTACTACAATTAGTTGACAGTTGGTCGATCAACACTACATATAGTGTAGTGACAAGTTGGTTCGGATCGGTCCGCTTATCGACACAAAGCGTAGGTACGCCCTGCTAGGAGTCTCACGAGGAACCTGGTGGCGCGATGTTCTGCGTGCTCCGTCATCCACTCATCGATCCGGCGCGCTTGGCGCGGCTACCGGTCCAACAGGAGATCACGTCTTATGGAACAACTCTCGGAATCCATTGCCAAGACGGCATTCACCACCCCAACCGCCGTCGACTCCCCCGCGAACATCGCCGTCGCGCAAGCGCGCGCGGGTTCGTTCGCCGATTACAAAATCATTCGCCGCAAT
>DASTRU010000208.1:0-2415 GCA_035761045.1 Burkholderiaceae bacterium
ACCCACGCCCGTTTGCGCGATGCGCTCGCCCTGCTTCCAATCGCCTAAGTATTGATTGTCGGCCGGGTACTTCACCGTATCGAGCGCGGCTTTTTCAAGACGCGCGCGCGTGGCCGCATCAAGCGGCTGCCCCGTCGTGGCGGCGGCCGAGCACACGCGTTGCAACTCGGTTTGGTCAAGCCGTTCGATCTTGGCCATGCCGCGTTCTTGAAACGAGGCGCGTAATTCTTGGCGCACATCGTCATCGCTCGTGGGTTGCACTGACGCGCATCCCACAACGGCCATCGCCGCGCTTAGGAATGCCACGCGTTTATTGATCGTGATTCGCTTCATCGTTGCGGGCCTTATCGTTTGATCGATGGCGACTCCATGGTGCCGCCGTTGGCTTGCACACCGAGAAAGGTCGTTAAATCGACCGCCGCGTCGGACAAGTATTTGAGTTCGGGAAAGCGTTGTTGCCGAAAGCAATCGTACAAACGCCATTCCATCGTACGCACCGTACCTTGCGAAACGCGGTAGGCCGGCCACGATGCAAACGCCTTGCGCGCCTTGGCCGCGTCCGTCAGGTTGGGCAGTTCTTGCAGACGAATGCGTTGTCCATCCACGCCGTGGCAAGACGCGCACGAAAAGTCATACGGCCCCGCGCGATAAAAGAAAATCTTGCGGCCACGTTCGAACGACGCGATTTCCTTAGGATGACCTTGCGGCACGGCGATCGTTACGCCGCGCGATTGCGTGACGACATACGTCGTAAGTTTTTCAAGATCGGTCTGCGGTTCGCCCGCGCCGGCAAAGGGCTTCTTGACTAAGTCCTCGCGATTGAAACCTTGCAGCGTCACCATGCAATGCACGAGGCGCGATTCAAAATCCATCACGCGATCAACATCGGCGAAGTAGCGAGGCAGCCGCGCATACGCGCCCTTCACCACGCCAGGGCCAAGCCCTAAGTCGCAACGCTCCAGCGACACCTTGTTGGGACCACGCGGCGTTTTCCATAACTCCTCGCCCGCGGCTTCGACTAATTCGGCGGGATTACCGTCTTGCAACAGCTGACGGTACTTCTCGATCTCGGCTTGCGTATCGGTTTGCGCGTACGACATCGCGCTCACGCAAGCGATTGCAAGCCCCACCATCGCGCGTTTCATAGCGAGCTCCAACTCAAGCAATCGTCGCTTCATCGGACCGAGACTCGCCGCGATTGTCGGTCCACGTGACCTGCACCTTTTCGCCCGGCTTGCCGCCCGCGAAGGTGAACGCAAGCAAGGGGTTTTGAGAAACAGCGGGGCCAAACTGAGCATCGAGCACGACGCGATTGTTGTGCTTGGCCACTACGTTTTGAATAAACCACGCGGAAACGATTTTTCCGGAAGCGTCCTTACGTTGGCCCGTCTCCATGATGTGACTCATAAGAACGCGGACCGCGACTTTTTCACCTTGCATATTGGCGCGAATGCGCATGGCATCGGGCATTTCAAACTCCTAATGAATAGACGTTGCGACGACGCTCAACCACCGCATCCGCCCAGCGTGACTTTCACTTCCTTCTTCGCGTAGTACCACTTGCCGTCGGCTCTCACCAAGCCGAACACATCGCTGGTCTGCGCCATCTTGATACGCACCGACACATTGGGATCGGTGCCTTGGGGAATGGTGAATTGCGCGGCTAATGCATTAGGATTTTTTTCGACCAAAACGGCGATGACCTCCGTCTTCGGTAACGCGCTTGCGATCGTGACGGGTACCACCGCACCATTTTCCGCGATATCGGGGCCGCCGATGGTGACTTGAGCGCTCATAGCCGGCACGTCGGCGGCGCCGAGCGCTTTAGCCGTATCGGCAAAGGTTTTCGTTTCGAACGCGGCTTTGTTCCAAGCGCCCGAGGTTTGCGCAAGCGCGGGGCGAATCAGGCCGGCCGACACGGCCAGGGATAAGACGGTTAAACCGCCGCTGCTCGCGACGAACCGTCTGCGGGTGTGGTGCATGGCTTAGGTCTCCGAAAATCAACACACCAATGATCGGCGTGGCGATTTCGTATTGTGCCGTGGTCCGTTCGCATTCGACGGATTTGTCGTGGCGGCGATGAGAAATTCGTCAATGGATCGCCAGTAGCCTCATGCGATGAGCGGGGCGATTACGTCAAGCCTACGACAGCGATGATTGCTAATGATCCCGACATTAGTTTTTTAAACAACATCTTGCCTCCCTTGAGCGCCCACCCGAGCAAACCGGCGGGAGGAACGTAGGGAGCAACTGATGTGCCGCGTTAACGCACCTCGCGCATGCCGCCGTATCACGCTATACGGTGGTGCAATTTGATCAACCTTATGTCAACTGCATGAATCGACTACGTTGAATATACGTATCGCAGCACGGATGTTGTTGATCAAATAGCGCCGACAAATCGATGTACTCTTT
>DASTRU010000209.1:0-5621 GCA_035761045.1 Burkholderiaceae bacterium
CTTTCGCAGTCGGTGCGACCGTTCCGTTGGCGGGCGGCAACTTAATTGGTATGTACCAAGACCGCAACGACAGAACCTCGAACAACCTGGACACCTCGGGTTATTCGCTAGGTTTCACTTATCCGTTGTCGCGTCGTACCAATGCATACGTAGCTGCCTCGAATCGTAGCGCCGATGGCTTGACCCCCACAAGCTTCGAGCGTCGCCAGTACACTCTGGGCGTGCGTCACCTGTTCTGATCAGTTCACCGATCAAACGAAAAAGCCACCTTCGGGTGGCTTTTTTTATTGCTTGGCGCCCTAGGAATTTGAAGCGACGAGCGCGAGCACATCCTTGCCGTATCGATCGAGCTTCGCGGTGCCGACGCCGGAGATTGCCGCGAGATCCGTCAATGTCGAGGGACGAAGCGCCGCGATCGCTTTCAACACGCTGTCGTGAAAGACCACGTAAGGCGGCACTTGTTGGGTTTGCGCGATTTCTCGACGCCAGCTTCTAAGGGCATCGAATAAAGGTTGGTGGGCAGCAGGCACATCGGCGGCGGTGGCGGCCTTCGGCGCGTTCGTCGTTCTTGATGTTTTAGCGCGCAAGGTGGACGCGCGTACATGCAACGCATCACCCGACTTTAGCCATGCGCGCCCGGCTTCGGTTAGACGTAACACGCCGTACTCGCCTTCGGGTTCGAGCATGCCGCTCACGATGAGCTGGCGATGAAGCGCGCCCCAACCGCGCGCATCCAACTCCTTACCGATCCCAAAGGTGGTTAAGCGGTCGTGCCCGAGCGAATGGATGCGTTCGTTGGCCTTGCCCAACAACACGTCGATCAAATGCCCGGCGCCAAAGCCGCTAGGCGAGGCTTGCCGGATTCGATACACATTCGACAACGCTTTGCGTGCGGCTTCGGTGGCGTCCCATGTGATGGCGGGCTCGATGCAGTTATCGCAATTGCCGCACGGCGCACTTAACTGTTCACCGAAATACGCGAGCAAGACTTGCCGCCGGCAGCGCGTGGTTTCGCATAAAGCGAGCAAGTGATTGAGACGACGCGTTTCCACGCGCTTGTGCTCGTCGCTCGCGTCGGACTGTTCAATCATCCGCCGCTGTTGAACGACGTCTTGCAATCCATAGCAAAGCCACGCATCGGCCGCGGCACCGTCGCGCCCGGCGCGGCCGGTTTCTTGGTAGTAAGCCTCGATGTTCTTAGGTAGATCAAGGTGCGCTACGAAGCGAACATCGGGTTTATCAATACCCATGCCGAAGGCGACGGTCGCGACCATGACGAGCCCTTCCTCGCGCAAGAATCGCCGTTGATGCCGAGTGCGCACCTCCGTGTCCAAACCCGCGTGATACGGCAAGGCGGGCCGCCCTTCGGCGTTGAGCCACGCGGCGGTGTCCTCGACCTTCTTGCGCGACAAGCAGTAGACGATGCCCGCGTCGTCGCGATGTTCGTTGCGCAAAAAATCGAGCAGCTGTTTTCGCGGCTCGATTTTCTCGACGATGCGGTAACGAATATTGGGTCGGTCGAACGAGGCGACATACCGATGCGCCTCGCCTAACTCCAAGCGCTCGACGATCTCGGCGCGCGTGCGTTCATCGGCGGTGGCGGTAAGCGCAATGCGCGGAACCCGAGGCCAGCGCTCGTGCAAGACCGTGAGCTCGCGGTACTCGGGCCGAAAATCGTGGCCCCATTGCGAGACGCAATGCGCTTCGTCGATCGCGTACAAGGCCACGCGGTTTTTTTGCACGGCGCGCTCGAGCAGATCGAGAAAACGCGGCGTCAACAAGCGTTCGGGCGCGACGTACAGCAAGTCAAGCTCGCCGCGCAGTAACGCGGCTTCGGTCGCGCGTGATTGCTCCAAGCTCATCGACGAATTGAGCGCGGCCGCGCGTACGCCCAGTTGCGCGAGCGCATCGACTTGGTCGTGCATCAAGGCGATCAATGGCGAGACAACAACGCCGCATGCGCCGCGCAGGAGCGCCGGTAGTTGATAGCAAATCGACTTACCGCCGCCCGTGGGCATCAAGACGAATGCATCGTGGCCGGACGCGACATCGATAATCACGTCTTCTTGAAACCCGCGAAACGTGTCGTAACCGAATACGCGCGCGAGTAAGTCGCGGGCTTGATCGCGCAAGGAGGCGGTGGCGTCCATAAGGTGAAGATCGATCGCTAATTAATGCGCGGCGTCCCAATTAGGACCGACGCCCACCTCCGCGAGCAAGGGCACGCGCAATTGCGCGACGCCAGCCATGATCTCGGGTACGCGCGCGCGAACGACGGCGAGTTCGTCATCGGGCACTTCGAGAATGAGTTCATCGTGAACTTGCAACACCAACCGCGCGCGCAAGCCCTCGGCCTCCAACCACGCTTGCACTTGAATCATCGCAAGCTTGATAAGGTCGGCCGCGGTGCCTTGCATGGGCGCATTGATCGCCGCGCGTTCGGCGCCTTGACGACGCGGGCCGTTCGGTGAATTGATTTCAGGCAACCATAGGCGGCGACCAAACACCGTCTCGACATAGCCTTGCGCTCGCGCGAGCTTGCGCGTGTCGTCCATGTATTTGGCCACGCCTGGGTAGCGATCGAAGTAACGGTCGATGTAATGCTTGGCCGCGTCGCGCTCGATGCCTAAGTTGCTTGCGAGTCCAAACGCGCTCATGCCGTAGATCAATCCAAAGTTAATGACCTTGGCGTAACGGCGCTGTTCGTTGGATACGTCTTCGGGCGTCGTGCCAAAAATCTCGGCGGCCGTCGCGCGATGCACGTCGAGACCTTGCTCGAAGGCGCGCATTAGGTTCGGGTCGTTGGAGATATGCGCCATGATGCGCAACTCGATTTGCGAGTAATCCGCGCTCAACAACGATGCGCCCGCGGGCGCGACAAAGGCTTCGCGAATGCGACGACCTTCGGCGGTGCGGATTGGAATGTTTTGCAAGTTCGGGTCGCTACTCGCTAACCGCCCCGTGACCGCGACCGTCTGCGCGAAGTTGGTATGCACGCGCCCGGTGTCGGGGTCGATCATGCGCGGCAGTTTGTCGGTATAGGTGCCCTTGAGTTTATTAAGCGAACGGTGTTCAAGAATGACCTTGGGCAAGGGATAGTCCTCGGCTAATTTCGCAAGCACTTCCTCGTCGGTGGACGGCGCGCCGCTCGCGGTTTTCTTCACCACGGGCAGTTTGAGTTTTTCAAACAGCAATTCGCCAATTTGCTTAGGACTTCCTAAATTAAACGGTTGTCCCGCGATCTCGTGCGCCTTGTGTTCGAGTTCCATCACGCGGCGGCCCAAATCGGCGCTTTGTTGCGCGAGTAGTTGCGCATCGACGAGCACGCCCGCGCGCTCCATCAAACGCAGCACGCGCGCGACGGGCAGTTCAATCTTTTCGTACACGAACCGCAGCTTGTCGTCTTGCTCCACGCGCGGCCATAGCGCGTGATGCAAGCGCAGCGTGATGTCGGCGTCTTCGGCCGAGTATTCAGTCGCGCGCTCCACGCTCACTTCGTCAAAGCCAATTTGGCCCGCGCCCTTGCCAGCCACCTCTTCATAAGAAATGGTTTTTTCGCCTAAATGGCGCTCGGCCAATGCGTCCATCGAATGACTGCGATGCGATTCGAGTACATAGCTTTGCAACAAGGTGTCGTGCGCGATGCCGCGTAATTCAATGCCGTGATTGGCAAAGACTTGCGCGTCGTACTTTAGGTTTTGGCCGACCTTGAGGCGATGCGCGTCTTCCAGCCAAGGCTTAAGCCGCGCGAGCGTCGCGTCGCGGTCGAGTTGCTCGGGCACGCCCGCGTAGCGATGCGCAAGCGGAATGTAGGCCGCCACGCCCTCTTCCACCGACAGCGAAATACCGACGATGCGCGCGCGCATCGCGTCGAGCGACGTGGTTTCGGTGTCGACGCATACGAGCGGCGCCGATTCGATAACGCGCAACCAATGATCCAGCTGCTGCGCGTTTAGTACGCATTCGTACCGGCGCTCCACGTGGCGCGCCGGCGTTGCGGGTTGCGAGTCGGCCGCGGCCGAGTTGGATACGCCTTGCGCGTCCAACTCGCGTAATTCGCTGCGCAAACCCTTGCGCTCGTAAAGCTCGCGCAAGGTTGGATAGTCGGGCTCGCGCACCGCGAGTGCTTGTTCGATGTTGGGCACATGCTCGGCAAGGTCGCAATCGCGTTTGACGGTGAGCAAGGCGCGCGTCATCGGAAACTGCGGCACGGCGCGACGCAGGTTATCGCCCGTCGCGCCCGTAAAACCGTCTTGCTTGGCGATGATGGCGTCGAGCGAGCCGTGTTCGACTAACCATTTCGCGGCGGTCTAGGGGCCAACTTTTTCCACGCCGGGCACGTTGTCCACGCTGTCGCCCACCAGCGCGAGGTAATCAACGATGCGCTCGGGCGGAACGCCGAATTTCGCGATGACGGCGTCGCGATTAAAGGTTTCGCCGCTCATGGTGTTGACGAGCGTGGTGCGCTCGTCGACGAGTTGCGCCAAGTCCTTATCGCCGGTGGACACCACCGTTTCCCAACCGCGTTCGCTCGCCAAATGCGCGAGCGTGCCGATCACGTCGTCGGCCTCGACACCGTCAACCATCAACAACGGCCAGCCTAATGCTCGTACGGCTTCGTGGATGGGCGGGATTTGCGCGGCGAGGTCATCGGGCATGGCCGAGCGATTGGCCTTGTATTCGGCATACAACGCATCACGAAAATTTTTTCCCGGCGCATCGAATACACACGCGAGGTATTCGCAGGGCCATTCATTGCGCAACTTGCGCAACATGGAAATCATTCCCTTGATCGCGCCCGTGGGTTCGCCCGCGCTGTTGCGTAAATCGGGCAAGGCATGAAAGGCGCGGTACAAATAGCTCGAACCGTCGACGAGCAGTAAGCGAGGCATGGCTCAATTCCTTTAGACAAGCCTCGCATTATCGGCCAGCGACGAAAGTGCCCCTGCTAGAATCCCTCGCCATGAAAACGCGTGCCGTTGTCTTCGCAATCCTGTGCTTCGGCCTCGCGGTCGAAGGCCTCGCGCAACCGAGCGATGCGCCTCCCAAGCTCGAACCCGTGCCCGATGGCGCGCCCACCGTCGGCCCCGCGCCAAGCGGCGCCGCGCGCAGCGGCCAGAGCACTGAAGAACCCGTCATCACCATTCGCCGCGCCGAAGGCACCGAATACAAGGAATATCGCGTGCGCGGTCAGTTGTACGCGGTGCGCGTGACGCCCGCCGTCGGTAAACCGTACTGGCTGATCGACCGCACCGGCAGCGGCACCTTTAAACGCGTGGACGGTTCGCCGACCGAGAACTTCATCGTGCCGCAATGGCCCGTGCTTGAGTGGTGAACGTTGCATGGCCGTTTTCACGCCGGTGACCCCGACCGAGGTCGCACGTTTTCTCGAAGCATTTGATTTAGGCACCGTCGCCTCGCTCGACGGCATTGCCTCGGGCATCGAGAACACGAATTACTTTTTGGAAACGACGGGCGGCGACGCGAGCTTAGGCCGTCGTTTCGTGTTGACGATCTTCGAGAAGCTGCGCGCCGACGAGCTGCCGTTTTATCTCGAATTCATGCGCGCCTTGAGCGCGGCCGGTATTCGCGTACCTCGCCCAATGCCTAATCGCGCGGGC
>DASTRU010000210.1:0-3426 GCA_035761045.1 Burkholderiaceae bacterium
CGCGCGTGGCGTTCTTCACCAGCGATCCACACACGAAGGCAAGATCCAATGTCTAAGTCTCTCATCCAGTCGTTACTCATTACTTCCTTATGCGCCTCGCTCGCGGCGTGTGGCGGAGGAGGTGGTGGTAGCAGCGAATCCGCACCCATCGGTACAGCTTCCGCAAGTGTCGCGCCGGCAAACGATACGTCCACTCCCACGACGACGGCTTCTTCACAAGACAATGTCGACGAACTCGCGTTCACGTCGGACCCCAATGCGCCCGTCGGCACCGTGGACCCCGCCATCGATTTACCGTTCGATCCCGAACTCAACCCAATTCCTAATGACCCGAATGAAGTCGCTGAAGACGGCACCGCGATTTCCTTAGCCACTTCGGCCGGCGGCACGATGCGCGCGGCGGCGTTGAGCGGCGCGGCCTGCGAAGGTTTGCCCGCGATGCCGAGCGTGCCGAGTGGAGCACGTAGCGTGCGTGAATTCGGCGCGATTCCTAATGACAACATCGACGACACCGCCGCCATTCAACGCGCGTTGAATTCATTGCAGCCTGGCCAATGGTTGCGCTTCCCCGCCGGTCGTTACATTCACAACAAGAGTTTGTGGATGCATGTGCCAGGCTCGGTAATGTGGAGCGACGGCGCGACCCTGCATGCCACGAATAAGACCGATCAAGGCATCATGCTGGCCGCCGATGGCGCGAGTATTTATGGATTCACGCTCACGGCCGTGAGCGACGTTCGTCGCACGACGCCTTGGGAATCGCGCATCGCCATCTTCGACGACGTGCGCAACACCGCGCCCACGCGCAATAACGTCATTCGTCGCAACAAGATTCTCGCGGGTACGCCTGGTACATCGACGGCCAATGGCGCTTCGGCGGCTGGCATCTATGTGTACTTCGCCGAGAACTTCCTAATCGCTGAGAACGAGATTCACCGCACGCTTTCCGACGGTATGCACATCACGCGCGCATCGGCCTACGGTCGGGTGCTCAACAACAAAATTCGCGAGACGGGCGACGACATGATCGGCATGGTCTCCTTGCTCGGCGACAACTGGACGAAGACCTCGGCGCAAGTGGAAGTCAATTCGTTTTCGGAGCGCGCGCGTCGCAACGTCGTGCATGACATCGTCGTCGCGGGCAATGATTTAGCCGGCCAGTATTGGGGCCGTGGCATTAGCGTGGTGGGTGGCCGTGGCATCACCATTCGCGACAACAAGATCAACAGACCCACGCAGGCCGCCGCGATTTACTTGGCGCGCGAGCCGGGCTACATGACGTTCGGCGTGCACAACATCGTGGTGAAGAACAACTACATCAGCGAAGTGCAAACCACGAACCCCGTGTATTCGGTCAAGGGCATTCCCGCCAAGAGCAACCAAGCGGGCATCGAGATGTACGCGAACATCTTCGACGATGAAAGCCGGTATTCGTTGTTGCGCTCGGAGCTGCGCGTGGCCCGCGTGCATGTCGAGAACAACACTGTGGATCGCACGAAGAACAACGGCCTGCGTACCGGCGTGACTGCTGGCAAGCGCAACAAGATCGTTGGCCGCACGTCCGAGGGGGCTTACATCGAGCGTTGGTACACCGGCGTGAACGTGGGTCCGGTCAACTTGGCTAACAATAAGTTCACCAACATCGGCAGTGCTCCCGCGATGCGCTTGATGAACTCGATCACCGGCAATCCTGCGACGTATTGCTCGAATAACCTGATGTCGGGCTTATTAACCGGTAGCTCCTTGTGCAACACGTCATCGACAACGGCGGTGACGGGCGCGAGACTTACGTGCGGTTAAAAAAGCCCGATAGCAAGTGGTACGGGTAGGGGGGCGGTAGAAGCGGGTGCGTCCATGACCGGCGCACCCGCTCCCGTTTTTTATCGGCCTCGATCGACGGCCAATGCCCCGGCACCAAACGCCATCACGTACAACAGCCCACCGCACATCGCGAGATTCTTTAGGAATTGAATGAGTTGCACGCGATGTTGTTCGTTGCCCAACATCCAAAAGTTATGAAACAGCAAGGCCGCGGCGAGCGTGAATATGAATAGCGCCACGGCCGCGAAGCGCGTGCGCCATCCCAGCACGAGCGCCGCGCCGCCCAGCAATTCCACCGCGATCGCGCCGGCCGCCAGCACTTGCGGCAGCGGTAATCCCTTCGACGCGATGTAGGCCACCGAGCCGGTAAAGCTCATGACCTTGCCGTAGCCGGACCATAAAAAAATCGCCGCGATCATTAAACGGCCAAGGGTTGGAAGCCAACGTTGCATTTAATTCTCCTTAAGGTGCGCACCCGAAACGACCGTTCGGCGCGGTATGGCGATTATCGGTGCGCGATTTAGGGAAACCGCGATGCAACCGCGATGCCGCGTCGCGTCGCGCGATTTCGTTGTGCAATTGCATACACCAAGCAAAACCATGAACCGTGCGCGCGACGAGAACTTTCGCAATTAATACGACTGCCCGGCATCGCGCGGCTATTTATTTGGCCGGCGTAACGTCGAAAATGCTGATGCCGTCAATCGGTATTTGCTTAGGCGTTCTCGATCGTGACCATCGCTCCCGAATCCATCCCTAAAGTCGCGACATCGCCGCGCGGCTTGCGTCATTTGTTTGCCATGTTGAGTGCCAGCCGCGTGTCGTCGGTCGGCCGCCGCGAGCGCGACGTGTTGATGCACGCGTTGTTCGCCACGGCCGCCGAATTGGCGCACCACGCCGACGAAGACGCCGTGCTGGCGCATATTTGTCGAGCGGTGGTCGATGCATCAAGCCGCATTAAATTAGCCTGGATTTGGACCGGCGCGCCCGATGCGCGCGAGGTGCAGCCGCGTATCTACGCGGGCCCGGCGGCCGAATACGCCCGCCGACTGGTTATCGAACGCAATTGGGTAACGCAACGCCGTCAGGTCTTTCGCGCGATGCAAGCCAGCGCGCACGACAATGCGCGCGTGTTTCGTCCTTCGCCGTATGCGCCTCGTCGCGGTTCAAAGGCCGAGTTTGGATTCGACAGCGCGTTGGCCTTGCCGATTCGCTTGGCCGATCCCGCGCGCCGCGCCGTGCTCGTGGTGTATGCCGATGACGCGCACTACTTCCCGCAAGTGGGCCGCGCGCCGTTCATCGCGTTCGCGCATTTGGCCGAAGTCGCGCTAGAGCAGGTGCGACGCAGCGCCGAAACCCGCGCGATCGTCGAGCGCGATCCATTAACGGGCTTGCCCGACCAACGCGGTGCTGAAACGCATTTCGCCCAAGCATGGCGCGGCTTGCACGAGCATCAAACGTTTTCCTTGCTCATGATCGACATGGATCAATTCGAGCATGTCAACAAACGCCTGGGACGTGCCTCGGGCGACCGCGTGTTGCGCGATACGGGCTTGGCGATCACCGCCGCCTTGCGCGCGCAAGACAAACTGGCCCGCTGGAACG
>DASTRU010000211.1:0-2345 GCA_035761045.1 Burkholderiaceae bacterium
TATGCGCTACGAATTCATTAGTCGTTTGCTCGCTCGCGAATGAACCTTCGCTTGCTCCAACGCCTTTGATGGGTGGCAACACCACGACCTCATCAATCGGCCCCGGTCTTCGTACGAGAAAGCGTGCATGCCAAGCTTGGCCGAGTAAGGTGATGCGTGCTTGTGGGTATGTGGCGCGCAAAGCACCAAGCGCGGGCAGCGTAACTAAGAAATCCCCGACGGCATTGGCGCGCAGAACGGCGATGCTACGAACATGGGTCAATCGATCGTCGTCGATTGGATGCGCCATCAGGGCGTGACCTCGGAGCCAATTTGCGCGCGCACGCGTCCTGGCGCGATGGCCAAAGGTAGGCGAGATGCATCCAGCGCGAACGGCGCGTCCACGTCGCGCTCGGTGACCGTGGTCGGCAATTCTTGATGCCATGCGCCCGAGGGCATGAGTCCGGCGCCGCCATCGCGCGCCATGACGCGAAGTTGCGCGAGCACGTCTTCGCCGCAATGCGAGGGCGGTAAGTCGCGCCAAAATGAAAACGCGCCAGCATCGCGCAGCTTGGCGGTGTCGTACAACACGCAGCCTCCAACCCATGCCACCTTGTATAAGCGTGGCGCTTCGGCGGTTACGCCTAAGGCGCGTTGTACGTGCCACAAGTTAGCCGCGTTATGCAGTAAGTGCCGACGCCATTGCTCGTCGCCCGGCGTGATGTGTTCGGGCTTGACCGGCTCGTTCCAAAACTCCACCGCCTGTTGATGAGGCCGCACGTCGTGCGCGTATGAGGCGCCCAACACCGCGCAACCAATGAACCCGCAGCGCGCTTCGTGTAGCGCGCGGCTCATGCGCTCCAACATATCGGCTTCGAGGATGACGTCGTCGTCGAGGAATAACGCCATCGGCGCGCGTGCATGGTCAAGCAGTGTTTGACGCTGATGCGCCAGGCCTCGACGCGGCAAGTTGCGCAGCGTTTTCACGTCGCGGCCTTGCAGCCGCAAGACGCGAATCGCCGCCACGGCTTCCGGCGCGTCGTAACTTGCCGTTCCGTCCGATTGGTCTGAAATCACGACGCGAAACGACGGATGACTTTGTCCAATCAACGCGGCGAGCGTGACGGCTAACGCCCCAGGTCGGTTGCACGTGGGAATAAGAACATCGATCTGATCGTTCATAAGCATCGTCAAGCCGCTTGCGAACGACGGGCGCGCACGAGATAGGGATTAAGCGTTGGATCGTTGTACATCTTGTATTGGCGGTACACCTTAAAGGTGCGGCGGCCCGCTTCGAAGTCCGCGAGCAATTCGCTTAGGCAACGAGTAAGGTCGGCGCGCTGTTCGATTAAGCGTTCCAATTTGGCTTCGCATGTAGCGCGATGTTCAGCCGACGCATCGTCGCGTTTGGTTTGCAAACGCATGTGATGAATCTTGAGCGCATTGATGGACAAGCGATCAATCATCGATCCGGCCGTCTCGCTGTTTAAAAGCGCGTTGTCGTTGGCATGAACGCCGGACTGCAACAACAACGCTTCGTCGATCGCCTCGATGGCGTCGTTGCGTCGCTGGTTGAGTTGATCAATCGCGCGCTTATTCGCCGCGATGGCGGAGTCGGGCACATCCGGACGACGCGCTTGATCTTCTTGCTCCCAAAGCAAGGCGTTGCATCGATGATTGATTTCCACCCAATGCCAAATGCCGTGGCCTTGCGGATCGGGGCCGCGCAACCAATCGTCGGAAGTCAGCGTTTGTTGTTGAAACTGAACCACGAGGCGTGGGTCGAGTGCGTCAAGGGATGCGGTATCGCGAGGAGCCATAAGAAATCGTGTCGTATGACGCGCACCACCGGGTGCGCTCATCGAGCCAGCATCGCAAGTCGCATACCGCGTTGGCGGCACGTCACTTGTTGGTAATGGTTTGTCACTCACGTCATGGAGGTTTCCATGCCCGCACATTGGGTACTTGTGGCCGATCGCACGCGCGCGCGCTTATTCGCCACCACCGACACAGGCAAAAGCTTTAACGAGCTTGAAGACATCGCGCATGCCGAAGGACGCATGGCTTCGCGTGAGTTGCGTACCGACGCTCAGGGGCGCTTTTACGGAAAAGGCGAGCGCCAACAAGCGCACACCGCCCCGCCGCACGTCAGCGCCGCCGAGCATGAGACCGAGCGCTACGCCAAATTGATTGCCGAGCGCCTGGATATTGCCTGCGTACGCCACGAATTCGATCGTCTGCACCTTGTCGCCCCACCCGAATTTTTAGGCGAACTACGCGGTGCGTTGGATGAAACCACCCGAGCGCACGCGGGAGGCGAGGTGGCGAAAAATTACGTCAACCTGCCCGACGCGGAGCTCAAGCCC